>JBBQUY010000013.1:0-56785 GCA_038212015.1 Gaiellales bacterium
GTCGTGAAGATCGACTCGGACCAGATCGGCATGGTCATCGGCAAGGGTGGCGAGACGATCCGTGGCCTCGAGGAGGAGTACACGGTCTCGATCGGCATCGGCGAGGACGGCACCGTCCAGATCTACGGCGTCAACAAGCAGAGTGCGATCGACGCCGCCGAGGCGATCGAGAGCATGACCAAGGAGATCGAGGTCGGCGAGGAGTTCGACGGCACCGTCGTCAAGCTCGCTGAGTTCGGCGCCTTCGTCGAGCTCAAGCGCGGCACCGACGGTCTGCTCCACGTGAGCCGCATGAGCGCGGAGCGCGTCGAGAACGTCTCGGACGTCGTCAACGTCGGCGATGTCGTCGGCGTGAAGGTGGTCGAGGTCGACACGGTCCGTGGCCGAATCGCACTGGCGCTCATCCGTGACCCGAAGGGCAACGCGGTCGAGCAGCGACCCGAGCGCCCGAAGGGCGAGGGTGGCGACCGTGATCGCGGACCGCGCAGCGGCGGCGGCGACCGTGGTGGTCGCGGCGGCGGCGGTGGCAACCGCGGTGGCAGCGGCGGCAGCCGTGGTGGCCAGGGCGGCGGCGGCAACCGAGGCGGCGGTCAGCGCTCCGGTGGCGGCGGTGGCGGTGGCCAGCGCTCCAGCGGTGGCGGCGGTGGACGCGGTCCGCGCGCAGAAGGCGATCGTCCGGCTCGCGCCGAAGGTGATCGACCGGCTCGCGCCGAGGGTGACAAGCCCCGCGGCGATCGACCCCCGCGCAACCGTGGCAACCGTGAGGGCGGCGGCAACCGCGAGGGCGGCAACGGTGGCGATCGCGCCCCGCGCAACGACGCCCCGCGCAACGACGCACCCGCGCCGAAGGCCGACGCACCCGCCGAGGGTGGTCGACGCTTCAAGTTCCGCCTGCGTGGGGGCGACGACAGCTGATCGACGCCTTCGGGTACGTCAATCTGGAAGTACCGTTCGGCCCGTGGGCGCTTCGCCCGCGGGCCGTACTCTTTCGATCCCGCGTACGCACGCGCGTGAGCGCGTAGGATGACCCAATGAGCGAACCCGAGCAGGTAGGCGGCACGCACCGCATCACGACGCTGGCCGATGGGCTGCGAGTGGTGACGGAGCGCGTCCCCGGCGTTCATTCGGTCTCGCTCGGCGCGTGGATCGGCACCGGTTCGCGACACGAGCTCGACGGCAGTCGCGGCTACGCGCACTTTCTCGAACACCTGCTCTTCAAGGGCAACGAGCGCATCGACGCCGAAGGTATCTCCCGCTGGTTCGACGGCATCGGCACCGACGCCAACGCCGCCACGACCCGCGAGTACACCGTCGTGCACGCACGCGTGCTCGACCGGCACGTCAGCGACTCGCTGGGCGTGCTCGGCGAGATGGTGTTCGCACCCGCGCTCGTGGCCGAGGACATCGACGCCGAGCGCGAGGTGATCCTCGAAGAGATCGCGATGTACGAGGACTCCCCGAGCGACGTCGTGCACGAGCTCGCCGACGCGCTCGTGTTCGCAGACCACCCGCTCGGCATGCCGATCGTCGGAACGACCGAATCGATCACGGCAGCGAGTCCGGCGGACGTGACGGCATTCCACCAGCACCACTATCGGCCTTCGAACGTCGTCGTCAGCGCCGCTGGGGCCGTCGACCATGATGACTTCGTCGAGCAGGTCCGCACGCGCATGCTCGCGCTGCGACCCGCCGACGCGCCCACCGAACCGACGAGCGATGCGCAGACGGCGCCGAGCACGCACGTGCCGGTCTCGGAGCTGCGGCGCAAGGAGACCGAACAGGCGCACATCGCGCTCGTCGGTCGCGGCCTCGCACGCACCGACGATCGGCGCTACGCGCTCGCGCTGCTCGACACGATCTTCGGCAACGCACCGAGCTCGCGCCTCTTCCTCGAGGTGCGTGAACGGCGCGGCCTGGCCTATTCGATCTATTCCTTCCTCTCCAACCACGCCGACGCTGGTCAAGTCGGCATCTATGTCGGCGTGCGCCCCGACCGCGTCGCGCCCGTGATGCGCGTGCTGCGCACCGAACTCGATCGCATCACCAGTACGGCCCCCACCGCGGAAGAGGTCGAACTCGCGAAGGGACACCTCGAGGGGCGCATGCTGCTCTCGCTCGAGTCGACGACGGTCCGCGGCAACCGCCTCGGAGCGTCGCTCGTCACCGACATGCCGATCGAGCCGCTCGAGACGACCGTCGAACGCATCCGAGCGGTCACGGCCGACGACCTGCTCGAGCTCGCGCGCGAGGTGTACGACCCGGCAAAGCTGTCGCTCGCCGTCGTCGCCGAGGATCTCGACGATGCGCGTCACGCCGCAGACGCCGCCGGACTGCTGCGCACCGAGCGAGCCGGAGCCGCCTCATGAGCGACTCCGGCGCGTCACGGATCGTGCTGACCGGCGCCACCGGGCGCACCGGCAACGCAGTCGCGCATGCGCTGGTCGATCGCTCGGATGTCGAGCTGGTCGCTGTCGTGGCGCCCTCGGTCGCGACCATCCCGAGCCGACCGCTGCCGGCGGACGTTCCCGCCTACGCCGACCTGACCGATGCCCTCGCCGACGTCGACGGCTCGCTGGTGCTCGTGGATCTCACCCACGCCGAGGCGGCGACGACTCACCTCGACCTCGCGCTCGGACAGGGCATGCCCACGGTGCTCGGCACCACCGGCATCGACGCCAACGTGCTGGCTGGGTGGGGACGACGGTTTGCCGACGCCGACCTCGGCCTGTTCGTCGTTCCCAACTTCTCGGTGGGTGCGGTCCTGGCGATGCGGATCGCTGCCCAGCTGGCTGGCCACTTTCCCGACGTGGAGATCATCGAGACGCACCATCACGGCAAGCGCGACAGCCCGAGCGGCACGGCGCGACACACCGCGATGCTCGTCGACCGCGCCCGTCGCGATGCCGGCCTGCATCCAGGTCCGGGACCCGCGTCGGCAGGAACCGATCCGTCCCGCGGCGAACTCATCGAAGGCGTGCCCGTGCACGCCCTGCGGATTCCCGGCGCGACCGCCCATCAGGAGGTCGTGTTCGGGGCACCAGGCGAAATCGTGACGATCCGACATGATGCGATCGACCGCTCCTGCTACGCCTACGGCGTGGCGATCGCGGCATCGCACGTGCATGGATTGCGCGGCCTCGAGACCGGACTGGAGCACGTCCTATGACCCCCGATCCCACCCCGCCGTCAGCATGGCGACCCCTCATTGACGAATGGGTCGCACGCGAAGGTCAGCTACGGCCGCACCTTCCGGTCCTCGGCGACACCGTGCGAGTGCGCGACGCCGTCGAAGTCGGTGACCAGGCATACGTCCTGCTCAGCTACGACGTCGACAGCCCGTGGCCGAAGGAAGAGGACGTCGCCACGCCCGGCGGCGGCGAGCACACGGCTGTCATCCAGGCCGAGCGTGTTCGCCAGCCATGGCACGAGCGCGACAGCACGCGTGCACGCACTGCCTGGCGCACGAGCGACGGCACGGTGACGGTGCACGAACACCTGCTCGGACCGCGACGCGCGTTCTCCGGTCAAGTGCTCTCGGACGCATCGACGGTGACGATCTCGTTCGACGAGGGCGACGCCATCGATGCGACGGTCGTCGACGGCTGGTTCCTGGCCGTCGTGCCCGAAGGGCGACGTGCCCAGCGCGTAGCGCTCGACGGTGCGGACGCGAACGACCTCGAACGAGCCGACGTCGCGTCGATGCTGCCCGACCCGTCGTTTGAACGAGCGGGTGCGGATGCGATGTACTTCTCGCCGCTCGACCTGCGGACGGTCCACGCGCTCGTGCAGTGGCAGCGCGTGGGAGAGATCGTGGTCGTCGCCACCTGCATGGAGCAGTACGACGAGGGCGGCATGCTGCGGCTGCGCATCGACGGCATTCGCGCCGATGACGACACGTTCGTGACGTGGCCGCGCGTGAGCCTGTTCGTCGACGACAACGAACTGTCGAGCGCCGTGTGCGGCGAGTACTCGCTCGCCGACACGATCAGCCTCGACATCGGCCTGCGCCCATGGCTGCCGGCCGGTGCATCGCGACTGCGCGTGCGTGTGGAAGGCATTCGGGGCGCCGCCGGCCAGATCGAGCCGATCGAACTCGACGTCAAGCTCCCGCCGAGCGCGTGACGCGCCGAGCGCCTGACGCGGCCATCGATCAGGCGGGCGGGATCTTGATGGTGCGGCCCGCGATGATCAGGTTCGGGTTGGCGATGTTGTTCAGCTTCGCGAGCGCCATGACCGTCGTCTTGAACTTCACCGCGAGTTCGCTGAGCGTATCGCCCGGCTTGATCGTGTAGGTCGTCGGGCGCGGCGCGGGTGCCGGCGCGGGTGCCGGGCGCGGTGCGGGCGCGGGCGTCGGAGCCGGTCGCGGAGCCGGTGCGGGCTCCGGAGCCGGGCGAGGTGCGGGTGCCGGAGCAGGTGCCGGAGCGGGCGTTGCCGCAGGTGCGGGCTGTGCCGCAGGCGCCGGCTGCGTGCCACCGCCGGTCGCGCGGGTCGTGGTCGTGCCCGCGCGCCGTTCCTCTTCGGTCGGTGCCGCGGTCGTGGTGGTGGTCGGCAACGCCGAACCGACGTTCGCGGGAGTGACCGTGCCGGGCGTGGTCACGCCGCCGGTCCTGTTCGCGCCAGTTGTCGCAGGCATCGTGACGCCTGCGCCCGCCGTCGTCGGCACATTCATGGTGCCGCCACCCGGAAGCACGATCGTCGTCGGTGCGATGACCGTGGTACCCGGCATCGTCGGGCTCGTGAGCGCCGCGCCGGTGACCGGGCCCGTGAAGATCCCGCCGCCACCGGTCGACCCGCCGAACGTCGTGCCGAAGGACGATCCTCCACCCGCAATCACGAATCCGGGGCCACCGAAATCCACGCCACCGAGGGCCGTGCCGTACGAGCCCATACCGCTGCCGAAGCCGCCGATCGACCCGAGCGAGGCGCCGTATGAGCTCATCCCGCCGCCGAATCCGCCGATCCCGCCGCCACCGCTGATGCCCGTGGCGATCGCGCCCATGCCGCCGCCGCCGACGACCGTCCCGACGGAGCTGAGCATGTCGGAAGAAGCAAGCGCGGAGAAGCCAGAACCGAAGGCCCCGGTGAACGTGGTGATGCCCTGGGACGCGGTCATCGCGCCGAGGTTGCCCATCGGCGCAGGCTGGAATCCGCCTGCTGCCGGCGCGGTTGCCGGTCGCGGCGTCGTCGCCGGTCCGGTCGGTCCTGAGCGTCCGGGCGAGACCGTCGCATCATGCGTCGGTGTCAGTCCCGGTCCTGCGTTGATCGCAGCGGTAGCCATTTCGTCCCCCACATCGTCCCGATCGCCTGCAGCCGCGCCCCCGTGTCCCCCGGGTCGCTCGGTGCCGGCGCATTCCCCAACGCACCTGCGGCGATCTGACTCCATGGTGCAGCGGATCGTTCGATCCTGCAAGAGGCAACCGACTCGAAAACCGACCGAATGTCCGCGAGCGCATGTGTCAGTCAGTGACGACCTCCGACTCGAAGAAGACACGACGGCCCGAGCACCGCGTCGGGTGCCCGGGCCGTCGCCGGGAGGTTCATGTGAGCTGGGCGCTCTGGTAACTCTCAGGTATGGCTACGCGGTCTGCTGCACCACGTTGCCTGACTGCTGGCCGCTGCCGAACTTCGCATAGGAGCCATCGAGCAGCATCGATGCGGCCTCAAGCAGGTTGTATGAAGTCAGCGGTGTGCCGACCCAGCTCGTGTGGTCGCCGTCATCGGTACGTGCTGCGAGCAGCTGGCCGTCGGAAGAGAGGATCTCCAGGTCGCGCGGCGTGCCTGCGGTCTCGCCCCACGCGGTGGTCTCGTGCAGGCCGTAGGAGATCTTCGTTCCGTCGGACAGCGACATCGAGAAGCCGGTCGCCGGGACCGATGCCTCGCGGATGAGTCCGGTTCGCGATCGGTAGCTCACCGTGTTCTCGCTGAAGTACAGGTACGAGCCGTCCTCGGCCATCAGCTGCATCACGTTGCTGGCGTCCAGCTCCAGCAGCTTGACGTCGCCGACGATCGGGGCCTGCTGCACCGGATCCGCCTGCGCCGGCGACTGCGTCACCGGGGGCTTCGGCTCGCTGCCGGAATCGCCGGCAACCTGGGTGACGGGCGCCTCGACCTTGACGGGCGCGTCCTTGGCGCTGCCGGAATCGCCGGCAACCTGCGTGACGGGCGCCTGCACGGGCTCGGCCTTGACGGGCTCGGCCTTGGCGCTGCCGGAATCGCCGGCAACCTGCGTGACGGGCGCCTCGACCTTGACGGGCGCGTCCTTGCCGCTGCCGGAATCGCCGGCAACCTGGGTGACGGGCGCCTCGACCTTGACGGGCGCGTCCTTGCCGCTGCCGGAATCGCCGGCAACCTGCGTGACGGGCGCCTGCACGGGCTCGGCCTTGACGGGCTCGGCCTTGGCGGGGGCCTTCACCGGCGCCTGCTGCACCGGGGCGCCGCCTGCAGCGCCGACCTGAGCGGGCATCTGGCCACGCATGTGCTTGGCGTGGCCCTTGCCTCGGCCCTTGGCGTGGCCCTTGCCACGGCCACGGCCGTGCGCACCGCCGACATCACCCTGCTCGACCTTGCCGCCACCACCCGCAACCTGCGTCGGGGTCTGGCCCGGACCGGCGTCGCCGGCAACCTTGGTGGGAGCCAGCTGGATCGGGCGCTGACCCGGACCCGAATCGCCGGCAACCTGGGTCGGAGCCTTCTGCAGCGGACCACCCTTGGACTGCGCAACGTCTCCCGATCCCGACTTGGCGTCCTTCACGGGCCCGCCGCCTGCGGCATCGCCGCTCGCGCCGGCCACGGCAGCGGCCGTGCCGCCACCAAGCTTCTCGGCGAGCGACTTGAGCGCCGCCATCACGCCTTCGAGCTGGGGAAGCAGGTCAGCCATGCCGCCGCCACCCTTGATCGGGGGAGACTGGTCAGGCGTCTGCGCAACCGCACCGCCGCCCGCCGCTCCTGCCACGACCGAATTGGTCATACCCATGGCATCGCACATGTTCGTCCCCCGAAAGTCGTCCCTGACCGTCCATGGGCCGTCCCGGACCCATGACACCACTGCACCATTCGAGCGGCGAACTGGCAAGGGGCAACTGACGAGAATCATCGAAATGCTCGACCGAAGCGGGGAGAACCCGCATCAGAACGTGGTCGCGCACGCTCCGACGCCGCCGGAGAACAGTAGGATGCACGCATGTACACGGCATTTGGAACCATCATCACAGCGGTCGTCACCCCGTTCGCGGCCGACGGATCGGTCGACCACGACGAGCTGCGCCGCATCCTGCGCCACCTCGAGTCCAGTGGCTCCGACGGCGTCGTCGTCGCGGGCACGACGGGCGAATCCCCGACGCTGTCGGACGACGAAAAGCTCGAGTGCTTCCGCACCGCGGTGGACGAGGTCGGCGGCCGACTCGCCGTCATCGCGGGCACCGGCTCCAACGACACGCGTCACGCGGTGGAGCTCACGCGACGCGCTGTCGAGATCGGCGTGGACGGGGTGCTCGTCGTCAGCCCGTACTACAACAACCCGCCCCGCGACGGACTGCTGCTGCACTTCACCGCAGTGGCGAAGGCCGCCGGATCGACTCCGGTCATGCTCTACAACGTGCCGGCCCGCACGGTCGTCAACCTGGAGCCCGACCTGATCGCCGAACTCGCGCAGCTGCCCAACGTGGTCGCGCTCAAGCAGGCCAATCCGGAGCTTCGCGAGACGAGCGAGATCCGCGGGCTCGCACCGGACCTGACGATCTACGCCGGCAACGACACGTCGCTCATCCAGATGCTGCCCGAAGGAGCGTACGGCGTCGTCAGCGTCGCCTCGCACGTCGTCGGCAGCCAGATGCGCCAGGTCGTCGACCTGTGGCGCGACGGCAACGAATCGGAGGCGCGCGAGCTGAGCGAACAGCTCGACGACGTGTACGAGACGATCAACGGACTGACCACCAACCCGATCCCCGTCCGCGCCGCCATGACGGAACTCGGATTCAACATCGGCACGGCGCGCCTGCCCCTGGTTGCAGCCACGGGGATGCAGCGAGAACGCATCAGAGCGATGCTGGAACGCAACGAACTGGTCGCGACCCATGCCTGACACCGCTCCCAGCAACCAGCCCGTCGTTCGCGTGATTCCGCTTGGCGGGATCGGCGAGATCGGCAAGAACATCTCGGTCATCGAGTGCGGCGACGACCTGATCGTCATCGACTGCGGCCTGACGTTCCCGCGCGAAGAAGGCCAGTTCGGCGTGGACATCGTCCTGCCCGACTTCAGCTACCTGCTCGAGAACGCATCCCGCATCCGCGCGCTCGTGCTCACGCACGCGCACGAGGACCACATCGGTGCCGTGCCGTACCTGCTGCGCGACGTCAAGGTCCCCCAGATCCTCGGCACGCGCTTCACGCTCGCGCTCGTCAAGAGCAAGGTCGACGAGTTCGGCCTGCTCGGCGCAACCGAGTGGGTGGAGGTCGTTCCCGAAGACGATCCGATCCAGGTCGGCTGCTTCGAACTGGAGTTCGTGCGCGTGTCGCACTCGGTGCCCGACGGCGTCGCCGTCGCCACGCACACCCCGCACGGAACGATCTTCCATACGGGCGACCTCAAGCTGGATCCGTCGCCGCTCGACGGTGTGCCGACCGACCTCGGACACATCGCCGAGATCGGCTCCGAGGGCATCGCGCTGTACCTGGCCGACTCGACGCAGGCCGACGTGCCGGGTCACACTCGCAGTGAACGATCGCTTGCCGGCCCGCTCCGCGACGTCTGCTCGCGGGCGCCCGGACGCATCGTCACGACGTGCTTTTCGAGCCATATCCATCGCATGCAGCAGTTCCTCGACATCGCGCAGGAGGAGGGGCGGTCCGTCTGCATTCTCGGCCGCTCGATGATGCGCAACTCCAACGTCGCCCGCAACCTCGGGTACATGGACGCCGACGGCATCAAGTTCATCAAGCCCAATCAGCTGTCCGATCACGAGCCGGACAAGGTCATGGTGCTGTGCACCGGCAGCCAGGGCGAGCCGCTGGCCGCACTGAGCCGCTACGCCGCGGGCACCCACCCGCACCTGCGCCCGGATCCGCTCGACACGGTCATCTTCAGCTCCCGAACGATCCCCGGCAACGACACCCGCGTGCACCGTCTCCAGAACAGCCTCGCGAAGGTCGGCGCACACCTGGTCTCATCCGAGACCGCGCACGTGCACGTGTCGGGACATGGGTCGAGCGCCGAGCTGCTGACGCTCCTGCAGCTCGTGCGACCCACGACGTTCGTGCCCGTGCACGGCGAGTGGCGCCACATGCGCGCACACGCCGAACTGGCTCGCGCGGTCGGCATCGGTGATGATCGCATCATGCTGATCGAGAACGGATCGGTCATCGAGCTGCGCGACGGACAGGCGCGCCTCACTGGCGAATTCGTGACGACTGGGCAGCAGCTCGTGGACCGAACGAGCAACGACGAGATCCTCGAAGACATCCTTGAAGATCGGCAGCAGGCGAGCGGCGACGGCGTGCTCGTCGTCGTCGCCCACGAGATGAGCGGCACGCTCGAGCTCATCAGCCGCGGCTTTGTCGAGGACGAACAGGGGCTGCTCGACGAGGCACGACGCGCTGCGGAGGTCTCGCTCGAAGGTGCCAACGGCACACGGCTCGACGACCTTGCGCTCTCGAAGATGCTGCAGGAAGCCGTGGAAGGCGTCGTCCACGACCGGTCGCGTCGGTCGCCGCTCGTCGTGCCGGTCGTCCTGGGCGACTGACTGCGGTTGCCTGGCGAAGGATTCCGCGCGGGCCGGGGTCAAGTACAACCGCTTCGATGCCGACACAATCGGCATGGTTGCCGCCCACATACCGGCGCGTGGATGGCCCGTGCGTGTTCGCGGGTGTATCCGCGTGCGTCCGGGCGGTCCCCATCGCGAGGCGGGATTCACCCTCATCGAGGTGCTCGTCGTCCTCGTCATCATCGCGATCGTGCTCACCGTTGCGCTGCCGAGCGTCCGGCAGGCGAGAACCGGGAGCGAGGGTGGAACGATGGTCGCGGCAGGCGCCACGGTCTGGCGAGCGATCAGCGAGTACCGGCTCGACAATCGTGGGCAGCTGCCGCCCACGAACCTGGTGTCGTCCGCGCAGGTCGCCAACTTCCGATCACCGACCGGCACGCCGTACCTGCGCCGATGGCCGAGCAATCCGGGAAGTGACGTCCCCTTGCCGGTTCGCAGCTCGCCACCGCCGGCCGGCACGGCCGCCATCGTGTACGAACGTTCGTCAGAATGGCACGGCACGGTCGCCGCTTATACGTCGACCGGAGCGCGGGTCTACTGCCGCAGCATCGCCTCGACCAGCTTCAGCGCATGGACCAACGGGTCGGTCGTGCGGCCGGGGGCGTGCTGATGCGCGAGCACGCATTCACCCTCGTCGAGATGATCATCGCGATGGTCGTGCTGTCGATCGTCGTTGGCCTGACCCTGCCCGTGGTCGTGAATGTCCTGTCACAGGGGGCGCGCCAGTCGTCCTCGTCGGCGACCGAGAGCCAGCTGTCGTCGGCGACTGCACTGCTCGAGAGCGACCTGCGCGCCATGCGCGCGCCCGCTCGCACCGTGACCGCGGACGAGGACATGAACGCCGTCGTCGACCAGCTGCACGACACTTCCTCGACCAGCAGCACGCTGCTCGGAGCATCGGGAATCAACTACGGCGTCCCGATCAACCACGACATCATCTTCGCCGGCCCCACCATGCTCGAGTTCTGGGCCGACATCATGGACGTCACGCTGGCAGGCACGCCATCTGCGCAGCCGGACCGACGAGCCGAGCTCGTGCGCTGGTACCTGATCGACGACTCTGGCCGGTCGATCTGCGGCGACGGCTCCACGTGGTGCGTGGTGCGTGACGTGCGCTTCGGCGGCGGCGCCGGCAACGTCCTGAGCGAAGTCATCACCGCGGGTCAGGGAGCCTTCCCGCGTGACACGGCAACGAAGCCCGCCGCGAAATGCTGGCCCGGTGCCGCGAGTCCGGCACCGCTCGCGCTGTTCTGCTACCGCAGCCGTGCACCCTCGAACTTCGACTACACCTTTGCCGGCTGGCGCCCGGCGTGCACCGATGCGCTCTGGGGCTGGACCCCTCGCTATGACCGCGTCGCTTTTGCCGCGTCCAACCGTACGGTCACCCGCGGTGGCAACCATCAGGGCGCATGGATGGGAGACGGTCGGACGATCCTGACGGCCCATGAGCTGACTGGTCCCTACAGCGCGCGCCGCATCCATCCGCTCGATCGCGTGACCGGCATCGGCGTGCAGATGCCCGTCGCAGCGCGACTCGGCTCCGGCGACTCCGTCCGCACCACCCATAACCACATCGAGCTTCGCAGCCGGCGGGCCTCCGAGTACCAGACCGCGATCCTGTGTGGTGACAGATGACCAGCCCGCTCCGTACGCGACACGCCGATGAGCAAGGCGTCGCGATGATCTTCGTGATCGTGATGATGCTGCTCGTGACGGGCGTCGTCGCGTCGATGGCGTTCTCTGGCTCGACGCGTCGCGCGGAGGAGCGCGGCAAGCGCGAACGCGTGCTGTCAGAAGTGATGCTCGTGGCTGCGAGCCAGGACCTCGGCATGCGGCTCGAGCGCTGGGAGATCGGTCGCGACCACAAGCGGGAGGCCGGTGGAACCGGCTTTGCCGCGTTCGGGATGGCTGGCTGCGGTGGCTCAGTCTGCGGGCCCTACTCGCTCCGCGACGAGGCGAGCAATGCCGTGATCGGGGAGTACCGCGTCATCGCTCCACCGCGGTCGTACTGCACGCGCAACTGCGTCGCGGGCGGCTACCTCGACATCAATCCTGCCTCCCCCGAGCGGGGTACGGTCACGTTCTTCATCGAGGCGCGAGGCATGGCTGCGGCACGCAGCCGCTTCGAGCGGGCACGGCTCGTATTCAAGCGCGGCATGCTGTCGCAGTACGCGGCGCTCAGCGACCAGCGCATCGACGTCGGTGGCTGGGGGGCCCTCACCCTGCCGTTGGGCACCGCCATCCACTCCAACAACGTCGACGGCGACGCGGTCGGCGTGAACTTGGTGAACGTGAACTCGGATCAGGCGACGCGCATCACCACCCGCAGTGGCACCATCGCTGGCCCGTGCCGAGCGGATCGATGCAACGTCACGGGAAAGACCGTGTCGTTCAGCTCGACCGACGTGGCATTCCGTCAGGTGTACACGACCTGGAATCGTCTGGGTCGCCCGTGCGACGGATCCCAGGTCTGCGTGTTCGACGCGTCACGCCTGGCGGGCGCGCCCACGAACCAGCGCATGCCGATCTTCGTCGCCGACTTCAACGGCGCCAGCGGCTGTCTCAACGTGTCCTTGGCGTCGTACCCGCTGCGGATCGGCTCGTCGTACCCGATCATCGACGACTCGACCGCGCCAACGCGTGCGGGCGGAAACATCGGACGATACTGCCCGCCGGAAGGCGGCGGCGCCGTGCTGTTCGAGGGCGACGTACAGCTCGAGGGCGGGATCGGCCTCGGCGGCGGTAACCAGCGTGGGCCGATCACGATCATGTCGAAGCGCTTCGCGAGCACCAACACCGCCGTCACCGTCGGCAGCACCCCGAACGTTCGCGTCACCGAACCGGGCAGCATCTACGTCGTCGGAAGCGGCGGACGCACGGGCGGACGCTGGACGGCGGGCCAGCTCCCCCGGCCGCTCGGCCTCGTGTCGCAGGGCAGCGTATACATCCCGACCTGGTCGGTCGGCTCCAGCAACCGCACGCTGGACATGGACCTCACCGCCGTAGTCGCCGGAGGCGGCGGCTTCTCGATGGGACCGACCTTCGTCCTCAATGCGGCCGAGTCGCTGACGGCAGCCGGCAACTACACCGCGGGTGGCGGCATCAATGCGTGCAGGTCGGATGCCATGACCAACGCATCGCTGCCCACCGGAGCGAACTTCAACTTCTCGGGGACGATCGCCAGTCGCCAGCGAACCTTCTTCGCGTACGAATCAGGCGGTTGCGGACGTGGCTACGCGGGCCGCATGATGCAATTCGATCCAACCCTGGGGTGGTATCCGATACCCTTCTTCCCGGCGCTCGACCCGTGGCACCTCGTCGACTGGCAGGAGTACCGTGGCTGATCGGCCCCGCCACGAATCCGGCTTCTCGATGATCGAGCTGGTCATCGTGATGATCGTCGCCGTGATCCTCATGGCGATCGCCATTCCGACCTTCCGGTCGCAGCAGTCGATCGGGCGCCAGCACGCCATGCGCAGCGCCGCCGAGCTCGTCGCAGGCGGAATCAGTCGCTTCAACGGCGACTTTCCTCCGGTGAACGCGTCCAGCTTCGGCGACCCACTCACCAACACCACACGTGCTACCGCGCTGCGCCGCGACATCTGCCCGGTGAACAATTCGAATCCTGTCTGCCGCTCGACCGACCGGCTGCTGTTCACGACGAGCGGCGCGCCCGCCATCACCTCCTGGCCCGACAGTCCGTACGGTGGCGAGGTCACGCTCGTCCGCGGCAACTGCGCCGCTGCATCTCCGCCAGGCACGGTGAAGGTCTGCCGCCTCGGACGCGACGGCTTTGAAGTCACGGCCTGGGGCACGTCGACCAACGGGTCGACGATCCGCGTCTGGCGCGGCGTTTTCGCATAGAGCGCCCCCTCCCGCGTCGGTTCTCGAACGGATCTCAAGTTTTCATAACAAAGTGCCGATGATGCAAATGGGGTCTGCCCAAATTCCCCGCCCACACATGCGAATTCTCTCTCGAACACGTAGGCACCGGAGTCGTACCGGTTGCCACCCCGAAGCGGGTTTCTCGCTCGTTGAAGTGATGATCGCGGTGGCCATTCTGGTCATCGTCGTCGGAGCCGCGTCGTTTGCGACCGTCGTCAACGAATCCTCGACCAGCTCCGAACGCGCGTCTTCACAGAA
This sequence comes from Gaiellales bacterium, assembly GCA_038212015.1. Classification (GTDB taxonomy): domain Bacteria; phylum Actinomycetota; class Thermoleophilia; order Gaiellales; family SKUG01; genus JAGQUL01. The sequence goes on from JBBQUY010000013.1 coordinate 13,902, forward strand.
GGCCGAGATCGCGCGCAAGTCCCTTGAAGTGGTCGAGGGCGATCTTTCGGCTCGCAATGCGTGTGAATCACGGTGGAAGACGACCCCCGCCAGCGCCTGTGCGGTCAACGTTCCTGCGCGTCAGGATGATGAAGGGCGCTGGTATGACGTCACTGCCCGCGTTCGCGCCGTGGACGTCGCAGACGACGGCATCGGCACCAACGCCACTACGGGTGACGCTGACGGCAACCTGCGCGACCAGTACCGCGTCAGCGTCTCCGTTCGCGTGCGCAATGCCGCGGAGAACACCGTCGGCCTGTCGCCGAGCGACATCAACGACCCCTACCAGCTCGATGGCCAGGTCGACTGGGGTGTGTCGCGTGGCGCGGGCTCGGTGATCGTCAACGTGTGTGTCCTGGACCGGCCGGATCGATCGGTTGGTGCAGGTCGATGTGGAGGGGCTGCAGCTCCCGTGAGCGGCGTGACCGTGCGCCTTACTCCACAGCGCGGCATTGCGCTCTCCGCAGCCTCGGCGACCACCGGCATCGCCAGCTTCGCGGGCATCGACCCGGAGACCTACTCGCTGAGCATCGCGGGCGTGCCGGCCGGCATGCGCCTGCATCGGATCACGCCGAAGTCGATCACGGTCGCCGGCAGCGAGCAGCAGGAGGCGTCGGTCCTGCTCACGCATGACGGAGCCCGCGTGATGGTCTGTGGCCGCCGCGTGAACCCCGACATCGGGTGGGGCTGGGAGTTCACGAGCACGAACATCGCCTACACCCAGGTCGGCATCAACATTCGACGCGGGTTCGCCCTCACGATTCCGTACCAGACCTACAGCTGCCGCCAGATCGTCGACCCGCTCGGCTACCGCAATGACCTGCTGTTCCGCGGCCAGTACGGCATCGAGGCTTTCCAGATGCTGAACGGAAGCAACGGTACCGGCCTGTCCCTGCGATCGTGGTCGCTCGACACCTGCGGTCCGGGATCCGGCGCACCATCGACGCTCGTGCCGGCCACGTCTCTGCCCGCGCCAGGCCGCTCGATGACGAACTCGGCGATGGCCCTGTTCACGCTCGCCGACTCCAGCTCGCACACGATCTGTCTCGATTTCTGGTCGAAGCCGATCCTCGACGAGCGCTGCGAGCAGCTCTATTGGAATCACTGGCACCCCGGCTACTGGAGCGGAATTTCCCCGAACCTCACGTGGAACTCCGGGTACAACCACTCGCATGCCTACAGCCCGCCGCGATACCCGGCCGAGTGCCGCTACTTCCCGCCGCGCTGCCTCGACAACTGCCCGTCCGGTGAGACCCGCTGCATCGCCAACTGCGACGGTGACGGTGGCGGAACGGAGACCACCGGAACCGTCAGGGGAACGTACAACAGCCAGGAATCGCAGTTTGCGAATGGGCCCAACGACACCCAGGTCGCCTGCCAGACGCCGAATGGATCAGGAACCGGTTTTCCAGGCAGATACCACAGCAACGCTGGCTGGGGCATGTCGTTGATCAACAAGTCGGAATGGAACTCGTACGACTGGATCGGTACCGATTCCGGCGGCAACCGTGGCCGCCATGTCACGGGTGCGCTCAACTACTGCCTCGGCATCGGCTTCGCATTCGACAGCCAATATGTCGACACGCAGCCCCCGATGGACAACCGCGACCGCGACGGCGCCCAGCGGTTCAACCTGGGTGACTGCATCGAGGTGCGCCACGCCGGGCGCCGTGTGCGCGGCAGGATCTGGGACGTCGGTGGCGGCATCAACAACTCGATCCAGATGTCGATCGGCGGCTGGCGCGGCATCTACGGCAGCGATGCCCGGATCGAGACGCACCTGCACGGCTACTCGATCGGCGCCCACAACGGCGGCCGCTGGCCCAACCTCAACTACGTGCACATCGACGGCGACAACAACTGCCAGTCGATCAACGGCGAAGTGATCGACGAATCCGGCGACTCCGGTCCCGTGATGCAGTACTTCGCGCCGGTCATGACCGCCCCGGACTGGCGCCGCGCCGTCGACCTGGCCTGCGCGTACTGCAACGCACCGCCGCAGGTCGACACCAACCCGCTCGTCGACGGTCGCCGCTTCCTCTAGTCCGAAGCGCACGGGAAGCGGACGACAGCTGGCCGCACGGCGCCTCAAGTCGCCCGATCGACCCGCCGATAGCGCAGGCAACCGAGATGCGAACGATCCTCGACAGATTCCAGGACCTCGAACTCCGCATCCGCATCCTGCTGGGTGTCGGAATCGGCGTGGTGCTCGCGGCGCTGATCTGGGGGATGGTGAGCCGATCGCCCGACGTCGCCGTCGAAGAGTTCGGGGCCGCCCAGCCGGAGGGAACGGCCGTTGTGGCCCCGCCCGTGGCACCCCAGCCGACGCCCCCGGGTGAGACCGTTGCAGCGCCCGGCGAGCCGACCGGCGTCGCGCCGCTCACTTCGAGCGGGCGTGCGGACACGGCCGAGCCGGCCATCCCCCAGACCGACCTCGAGCGCGCCTGGACGAACGTCGTGAACGAGGATGTCCCCCCACCCAGACGCAAGCCCACTGCGCAGGACGAAATGGCGTCGGCGTCGACGGCCGTCAGGGAAGCCGGAACCAAGCTGCTGCAGTGGAAGAACGAGTTCAACCACTGCTGGGACATCCAGTCGACCGAAGGCGACTGGCGCAGCTGCCTCGGCAAGGAGATCAAGCTGCGCATCAACATCGACGAGATGTGGGAGATGGGCGCGGGCTATCGCATCTCCGTGACCGCATCCGACGGCACCCACGTCGTGTTCGTACGCCAGACCAACGGAGCCGAATGCCGCTCGGTCAAGGGCAGCGAGAGCTGCTCGGCCTGGTAACGCCCCGCCGGCGCGGCAGGACATCCGCCTTCGCCACCGAACTTCCTGAAGACACTCGGTCTGCACGATGCGCCGAGTGCTGGGCAGTGCGCATAGGTGGTGGGTGGAACGTGGCGAAGATGCGAAGCGCGCAATCGGGATCGGGTGGACGCGGGGGGAAAGGCACCCGTTCGCGATCGACGACGACCAAGGGCAAGGCGGCGACGAACCGGCGAGCGCCCGCGAAGCGTGGCGCAGCGTCGAGGCGAGCGCCGGCACGTTCGGCCCGAAATCCACTGCTCGCGCCGCAGCAGCGTCGCGACATGTCCGGCCTGGCGCTCGTCGCGTTTGGCTGCTATCTGGGCGGCATCCTGTACGTCGGCTGGCAGGGCGGCACCGTCGGTGGCTGGCTCGAGGACGGCGCGCGACTCGCTGTGGGCGACGCCGCGAACATGTTCCCACTGCTCGCGATCGTGCTCGGCCTACTCATGGTGCTGCGCAGCGAACTCGTCGATCCCGGCCCGTTCCTTGCCGGCATTTACCTGCTCGTGCCGAGCATCCTGCTCGCCTTCGGTGCAGATCGCTTCGGACTGGGCGACGGCACGGCACCGCACGCATCGCTGCCGGCCGATCAGGTCGTCGACCACGGCGGGTACGCGGGCGGTGGCCTGTACTACCTGACCTACAACCTGTTCGGTGATGCCGGGACGACGATCGTCTGCCTGCTCGGGCTGACGCTCGGCATTCTCTTCACGAGCGGTTCGTCCGCCCAGGCCGCGACGCGCTGGTGGGCGCGCCGCATGGGAACGGCGGCAACGGTCACCGGCGTCGCAGCGCGCGACGCTGCCGTGCGCGTCGGGGAGTCCGCGGCGGTGCAGCTCGAAAACGCACGCGCTGCCGCGACCGCGGCTCGCGAAGGGATGCCGTTCGACGGCTCCGCGACGTTCCCCGACATCTTCGGCGACATGCCCGCGACGTTCGCGCACGCCACCCACGGCGACGACGACGGCGCAGGGGTCATCGAGCTCGATGAGCCATCGATGGAGGAGCAGCCGAAGCGACGCGGTCGGCGCAAGGCGGTGGGCGAGGTCGCACCATCGACCGGTGACGAGGAGCAGCTCGCGCTCATCGACGCCGTCGCTGCCGACGACGATGAACCCACGAGCGACGACGCGCCCGCGAAGAAGAAGACCACGACGCTGCGCGCGAAGATCACCGATCCATCCAAGCCTGCGTACGAGCTGCCACCGCCGTCGCTGCTCACGCGAGGCGCGGGCGTCACCAAGGCCAAGCCCGCCGACGTCGACAAGATCAAGCGATTGCTCGTCGAGACGTTCGGCCACTTCGGCATCGAGTCGAAGGTCGTCGGCATGGTCCCCGGACCGCGCGTGTCGCGCTACGAGCTCTCGCTCGCGCCGGGCACCAAGATGAGCAAGGTCGAGAACCTGCGCAAGGACCTCTCCTATGCGCTCGCGACGACCGAGATCCGCATCCTCGCCCCGATTCCCGGCAAGAGCGCCGTGGGGATCGAGATCGAGAACACCTCCCCGTCGATCGTGACGCTCGGCGACATCCACCAGCCACCGCCCAAGGACAGCTCGCCGCTGTACGTCAGCTTCGGCAAGGACATCACCGGCGACGTCGTCGGCGCCGACCTGGCCAAGATGCCACACCTGCTCGTGGCAGGCACCACCGGCGCCGGCAAGTCCGGCTGCATGAACGCGCTGCTGTCGAGCATCGTGCTCAATGCCTCGCCCGACGAGGTCAAGCTGCTGCTCATCGATCCCAAGAAGGTCGAGCTGTCGACGTACGAGGGCCTGCCACACCTGCTGACGCCCGTCGTCACCAACATGAAGAAGGCTGCCAACGCGCTCGGCAACGTCGTCTCCCAGATGGAGGAGCGCTACTCGTCGATGGAGATCGCCGGCGCGCGCACGCTGCCGGAGTACAACAAGATCCGCATGGCGCGCGGCGACGAGCCGGTGCCGTACATTCTCGTCATCATCGACGAGCTCGCCGACCTCGTGATGCAGGCCAAGGCCGATGTCGAGGACGCGGTGATCCGAGTCGCGCAGAAGGGTCGCGCCGCCGGGTTCCACATGGTCGTCGCAACGCAGCGCCCGAGCGTCGACGTGATCACCGGCATGATCAAGTCGAACATCCCGAGCCGTATCGCGTTCGCGGTGTCGAGCCAGACCGACAGCCGCGTGATCCTCGACCAGAACGGCGCGGAGACGCTGCTCGGCTCCGGCGACATGCTCTTCAAGCCGATCTGGGCGCGATCGCCACAGCGCGTGCAGGGCGCCTGGATCAGCGAGAAGGAAGTGCGCGCGCTCTGCGACGCCGCGCGCCAGCAGCGCGAGCCGGAGTTCGACGACGACCTGCTCGCCGAGCCCGAGCCCGTCGCCAAGGACGCTGACGCCGACTTCGTCGACAGCGACGACCGCCTGCCGGAGGCAATCCGACTGGTGGCCGAATTCCAGACCTGCAGCGCGTCGTTCTTCCAGCGACGCATGCGCGTGGGCTACACCCGCGGCGCACGTCTGGTCGACATGCTCGAGCGACGCGGCGTGTGCGCGCCCGGCGAAGGGCCGCGCCCGCGCAACGTGCTCATCACCGATGCCGACGTTCCGCGCCTGCTGGCGGAGCTCGGGGGAGAGCTCGTGGCTGCGGACGCCGGCCCCGAAGCGTCGAGCTAGGCGAGGTCGTCAGCTGCGCGCGGCGACCTGGTCCTGGACGAGTAGCCCCGCGGCGATCGTCAGGCCTGCTGCCGTGACGACACCTGGATGTCGACCGAGCCACGACTGCGGTGCGAGACGAGTGATCGCGGCGTTCGTCAGCTGACCGCTGGCGCGTCCGAGCATGTATCCGAAACCCAGCCCGATCCCGCCACGAGCAACCGGGGGAAGTGCGTAGAGCGGATTGTCGAGCAGCCACTCCTGAAGCTCCTGCTCCGACCTGGGGGAATGGTCGGCATGCTGGAGAAAGTCGGCGTGCAGGTCGAGTTCGCTCGCGACCTTCGCCTGCACGTGGTACGCGCTGGCTTCCTCGTTGATCTGGAACGCGCCGCGCACGCCGTCGATCGCTGCGGTGACCGGGTTGCGCAGCTGAAACGGTGCGACCGCCATGTCGACGACGGCCGTGCCGATGCTCTTCAGCGAGCGCCAGGCCGTGGCGGGAAGGCCGCCGGCACTGCGCATGTGCTCGCCCTCATGCGCAAGCAGGGTCTCGAAGCCCTTCGCGTCGAGCTGGTCACGCCGGAGGTAGAGCTTGCCGGCCGTGGAATCCCAGCGCCCACCCGCTCCGCCCGGAAGCTTCGAATCATCGTTGTCGAGCACGACGATGTCTTCGCGCCTGGAGCGCAGCAGCTCGGCGATCTCGCGTCCGGACGGGATCGTGGCGAGCCGCTCGATCGCGGCGTCGATCCGCGCATCGTCGCTCGGCGCGGGCGCTGCCGCGTCGCGTGGCACTCGCGTGCCTGCCCCGGCGATGTCCATGCGCACCGTCATCGTGATGAATCGTCCGTCCCGGTCGTGGGTGCGCGTCGTCCCGGTCGCGCCCGTACCTGCATATCGGAACGGCGCTCGAAGTCGTTGCCGCCCGCAACATCCGTCGCGGCGGAGAAAAACCCCCGAACCGGGTAGGGGCCACCAGAAGATGTGATGACGAGGAGGACGCGCATGCGCGCGGTGGTCGTCGGAGCGGGGCGGATCGGTTCGTTCCACGCACGCAACTTGGCGAAGTCGGATGCCGTCGACGACGTCGTCGTCGTCGACCCCGGCGATGCGGCTGCGCGCGCCCTCGCGGATTCGCTGCGCGACACGCTCGGCGTGGAGGTGGCAGTGGCGAGCGATCTGGGACCGGTGCTCGCGGCCGGCGGCATCGACCTCGTCGTGGTCGGCGCTCCCACGTCGCTGCACTCGCGGCTCATCCTGCAGGCGGTGACGGCAGGCGTGCCGGTGTTCTGCGAGAAGCCTGGCGCCACGACGCTCGAGCAAGCCGAAGCGCTGCGTGATGCGGTCGCCGCGAGCGGCGTGGCCGTGCAGATCGGTTTCCAGCGACGATTCGATCCTCCGATCCGGGCTGCTGCAGCAGCCCGCCAGCGGGGCGACGTGGGCCACACGTACCTCGTGCGTTCGGCAACGCATGACCACGAGCCGCCCGACATCGCGCATGTCGCGCCGCGCGAGACGCTCTTCACCGAGACGCTCATCCATGACTTCGACGCGATCCGCTTCGTGACCGGCCAGGAGGTCACGCGCGTGATGGCCATGTCGCACGCGCCCGGCACCGACGAGCTGGGGTTCGACGCGGACGTTCGTCACGCCGCCGTGCTCATGCAGCTCGACGGCGGCGCCCAGGCGGTCGCCACTGCCGCGTGGCACGACCCCTGCGGCTACGACGTGCGCATGGAGCTGCTCGGATCGCGTGACAGCATCGCCGTCGGCTACGGCGACCGACCTCAGCTGCGACGCCTCGACGTGGCGGAGGTCGACGATCCCGCGCCGCGCCGCTACGGCGGATTCATCGAGCGGTTTGAGATCGCGTATCGCGACGAGCTCGAGGCGTTCGTGGACTGCGTGCGCGCGGGCGCGACGCCGGAGGTCGGCGTCGGTGATGCCGCTGCGGCGCTTGCGATCGCGCATGCTGCATGGCACTCGTACCAGACGGGCCAGCCCGTGGACATCGACGGCGCCGAGGTGGCCGAATGAAGGGGCCACGCATCGCCGGTGCACCGATCTCCTGGGGTGTATGCGAGGCGCCCGGTTGGGGCGACCAGCTCGATGCGACGCGCGTGCTGCAGGAGCTCGAGGCCGCCGGATACATGGCGACCGAGGCAGGGCCCGACGACTTCCTCGCTCGCGACCCGGGTGCCCTGCGCGCGCAGCTCGCCACGCACCAGCTCGAGCTGACCGGTGCATTCGTGCCGGTGGTCCTGCACGACGACGAGGCTCGGGAACGTTCCTACGCGCAGCTGGATGCCGCGCTGGCACGGCTCGAGGGCTTTCCGGCCGCGGTCATATGCCTTGCGGTGCTGGGTGACCGCGCCGACTACGAAGCACGGGAGGTGCTCGACGACGTCGCCTGGTCGAACGTGCTCGCCGCGCTCGACGCGCTGGCCGCGCGGGCGGCATCGCGCGGCGTGCGGTGCGTCGTGCACCCGCACGTCGGCACCGTCATCGAGCAGGCCGAAGACGTCGATCGCGTGCTCGACGGGTCGTCGATCGGGCTGTGTCTGGACACCGGGCACCTGATGCTCGGCGGCATCGACCCGATCGAGCTGCTGCGGCGATCGTCTGCACGCATCGAACACGTGCACCTGAAGGACGTCGACCTGGCACTCGCCGGACGCTGGCGCTCCGGAGCAGCGAGCTATCACGCGAGCGTGGAAGCGGGCATGTACGTGCCGCTCGGCGAGGGCGATGCCCACGTCGGCGAGGTCGTCGACGAACTCGTGCGGCGCGGCTACGACGGGTGGCTCGTGCTCGAGCGCGACACCGTGATCTCGGAGCACGACGACGATGCCGACGAACGAGTGGCAGCTGCCAGTCGTGAGCGTCGCTGGGTTCAGCTGCGCATCGCGGAGTATCGGGCCACGACGGGAACGCAGCGATGAGCGACGAGCGACCCATCCCTGCGCTCGTGACGGTCGGCCGGATCGGCGTGGACCTGTACCCACCCACGGCCGGCCCGTTCGCGACCGCCACCACGTTCCTGCGATCGCTCGGTGGCAGCGCCACCAATGTGGCGGTCGGTGCCGCGCGCCTCGGCGCGCATGCCGCGATCGTCACGCGCGTGGGCGAGGACACCCCGGGCGTGTGGTGTCGAGACGCGCTCGACGAGTGCGGGGTCGACACGCGCTGGGTCGGCACCGCAGACACCGCGCCCACGCCGGTGGTCGTCGCCGAGCTCGACCCGCCCGACTCGCCGATCATCCACTTTCACCGCAGCGAGCACGCACCCGACCTGCAACTCACGCCCGCCGACCTGCCCGACGAACTCGTGCACGGGGCACGGATCTTCTGGGTGACCGGCACCGGCCTGTCGGAGCAGCCCAGTCGCGACACGACCCTGGATGCGCTCGAGCGACGCGGCCGCGCCGAGCATGTGATCGTCGACCTGGACTGGCGCCCGACGCTGTGGCGCGAGCCGGACGAGGCGCCCGCGCTGTACGCGCGTGCGCTCCGGCATGCCACGGTCGCGGTCGGCGGGATGGCCGAATGCGTGATCGCGACCGGACCAGTGGACTCGCCCGAGGCGGCGGCCGCTCGCCTGCATGAGCTCGGAGTCGACGTGGCGGTCGTCAAGCTCGGCGCGGACGGCGTGCTGATGTCCGACGACGGCGTGCTGACGCGCGTGCCGCCGATGCCCGTCGAAGTCGTCTGCGGGCTCGGCGCGGGTGATGCATTCGGTGGCGCGTTCTGCGCGACGGTGCTCGATGGCGGCTCCTGGACCGATGCCGTCGCGGCCGGAAACGCCGCCGGTTCGATCGTCGCCGGGCGCCTTGCCTGCGCGGATGCCATGCCCACGCGCGCGGAGCTCGCCACGAAGCTCGAGGAGGATCATGCTGCATCCCGATGACGTCACCCAGCTGCCCGGCGGGCGCATCCACGCCACCATCGACCCGACGCACCTGCACGTGCCCGCCGGCACGGCGCGCGTGGGCATCGATCCGGTCGTGCTGGATACACCGCGCACCGGGTTCCGGCTGAGCGGCCTGCACGTCATCTACCTCGAGCCGGAGATCCCGCGCCGCATCGATGCCTCCGACCTCGAGCACGCCGTCGTCCCCGTCGGTGGCGGGGTCGTGCACCTGACGGTGGAAGACGGTGAGACGGTCACGCTGGCAGGACGCACGTCGGTGTTCGACGGTGTGCCTGACGTGGCGGCGATCGGCCGCGACACCACGTTCGAGCTGCGCGCGGACGAGCCGACGACCGTCGCGCTGCCCTACGCCCATGCCCGTCGACCGGTGGAGACGACCGTGATCCGTGCGCCTGACGTGCCCGTCGAGGTGCGCGGCGCGGGGGTCGCCACGCGCCAGCTCAACAACCTCTTCGCACCCGGTGTCGGCCCGTTCGATCGGCTCACGGTGGTGGAGGGACTCGTGCCGGGTGGGAACTGGGCGAGCTGGCCGCCACACAAGCACGACGCCGAAAGCGAGCAGACCGGCGAGGCGGTGCTCGAGGAGATCTACTGGTTCCAGGTGCGAGGCGAGGGCGGATGGGGCGCACACCGCACCTACGACCTCGACGAGGGCTGGGACGTCACCGTCACCGTGCGCGACGGCGACGCGTTCCTGGTGCCGCGCGGCTACCACGGTCCGGAGATGGCCGCGCCCGGACACGACCTGTACTTCCTCAACGTGCTCGCCGGACCGGGGGAGGAGCGATCGCTCGCGTTCACCGACGATCCCGCGCACGCACACGTACGCGAGGACTGGAAGACGATGACGCCCGACCCGCGCGTGCCGATGACCGGAGCCGGCTCATGAGCGTGCGCACGACCACGAGGATGACGACGGCCCAGGCGCTCGTGCGATTTCTCGCCGCGCAGTACACGCTCGATACCGACGGAGCGCGCGGCGGCGATCGGCGCCCGTTCTTCGCCGGCATGCTCGGGATCTTCGGACATGGCAACCTCGCCGGGATCGGCCAGGCGCTGCAGGAGACGGGCGCGCTGCGCTACGTGCCGGCGCGCAACGAGCAGTCGATGGTGCACATCGCCGCCGGCTACGCACGAGCGACGCGACGCATGCAGACGTGGGCATGCACGAGCTCGATCGGGCCGGGCGCGACGAACATGGTGACCGCCGCCGCAGGCGCGACGATCAACCGGCTGCCGGTGCTGCTGCTGCCGGGCGACACGTTCGCCACGCGCCGCGCCGACCCCGTCCTGCAGCAGCTCGAGCAACCGCACTCGCGCGCGATCACCGTCAACGACGCCCTGGCGCCCGTGAGCCGCCTGTTCGATCGCGTGCACCGCCCCGAGCAGCTGTGGAGCGCGCTCGTCGACGCGATGCGCGTGCTCACCGATCCCGTCGATACCGGCGCGGTCACGATCGCGCTGCCGCAGGACGTGCAGGCCGAGGCGTGGGACTTTCCCGACGAGATGTTCGCCGAGCGCATATGGCGACTCGACCGACCGATGCCGGTCCCGGGAGCGATCGACGAGCTCGTGCAACGCGTGCACGCCGCGCGGCGGCCACTCATCGTCGCCGGTGGCGGCGTTGCCTACTCACGAGCCCAGCCGTGGCTCGAGGCGCTCGCTCGTGAAACCGGCATCCCCGTCGCATGTACGCAGGCCGGCACCGGCGCGCTCGGGTGGGATCATCCACAGGCGCTCGGCGCGATCGGCGCGACCGGCACGCTCGCCGCGAACCGCTACGCCGCCGAGGCCGACCTGGTGATCGGCGTCGGAACCCGCTGGAGCGACTTCACGACGGCATCCCGCACGGCGTTCCCCGAAGACGCCCAGCTCGTGGCGGTGAACGTCGCCCGCATCGATGCCGTCAAGCATGGTGCGACGGCGATCGTCGCCGACGCCGCTCGCGCACTCGACGAGCTGCGCGACGCACTCGACGGCTGGCAGGTTCCCGAGCACGCGCGCGAGCTCGTCGAGCAGCTGACACACGAATGGCGCACGGAGCGCGACCGCGTGTGCGCGGACCGCACGTCGGTTCCGGCGGTGCAGGCCGGGGTGATCGCAGCGGTCAACGACGCGGTCGGCGATCGCGGGACGGTGGTGTGTGCAGCGGGCAGCATGCCCGGCGACCTGCACAAGCTCTGGCGGGCGCCGGAGATGGCGAGCTACCACGTCGAGTACGGGTTCTCGTGCATGGGCTACGAGATCCCCGGCGCGATCGGCGTGCAGCTGGCGGAGCCGGATCGGCACGTCGTGGCGATGGTCGGCGACGGCTCATGGCTCATGGGTCACGGCGAGCTCGTCACCGCCATCCAGGAAGGCGTGCGGCTCACCGTGGTGCTCGTCGACAACCAGGGCTACGGTTCGATCGGTGCGCTCTCGCGCTCGCTCGGATCGGGCGGGTTCGGAACGTCACACGAGTTCAAGGTCGACTATGTGGCGTCGGCTGCAGCGCTCGGCGCACATTCGGTGCGGGCCGAGACGGCCGACGACGTCGCGCGCGAGGTGACCGCCGCCGGCGAGCGCGCGGGCGTGACGGTGATCGTGGTGGCGACCGATCCGGCGCAGGGCGTGCCCGGATACGACTCGTGGTGGGACGTTCCGGTCGCGCAGGCCACTGACATGGACGACGTTCGGGCCGCGCGCGAGGAGGCGGCCGCGCACCTGGCGAGGGCGCGTCGCGAACCGTGAGCGACGCGTCGCCGAGCATCGCGAACCTCGTTGGCGTGGACGGCGTGCTCGTCGGTCTGGCCGTCGACCATCGCGATTCGTTCGGGGCGGCGCTGCGTGCGCGGGGCATCCCCGACGACGACTCGCAGGTGCGCGAGATCAAGATGGACGTGCTCAACGCCCTCACCTGGGATGCGAGCATGCTGCTCATGGACGCGGACACGCTGGCGTGGGCGCGCGAGGATTCCGGGGTCGCCGCCAACTACGGATTCGCGATGCCGCTCGAAGCACAGGGCTACGGCGCATTCCACGAGGTCGAACGCACGGAGCTGCTCGACCGTCCGTCGCCGGCCGAGGTCGCGGCCGAGGGCGCGGAGGCGGCGAAGCTGCTGCTTCCCTACCGGCCGGACCTCGTCGACCGTGCCGAGACGCAGCGCACGGTAGCGGCCGCGGCGATCGCGATGTGTCACGCCGTCGGGCTGCCGCTCATCCTCGAGCCGATCGTCTGGAGCGCGCCGGAGGAGTTGCTCGCGCCGGAGCGCGTGGCGGAGCTCGTGGTGGAGACGGCGCAGTCGCTCGCGCAGCTCCAGCCGGGCCTGCTCAAGCTCCAGTATCCGGGCTCGCGCGCCGCGTGTGACGCGGTGCACGCCGCCTGCGGCGGACATCCATGGGTGCTGCTCGGTGGTGGTGCGCCGCTCGTGGACCTGGAAGGTCAGGTCGCGGATGCCTGCGCCGCCGGTGCCATGGGCTGCATCGTCGGGCGCAGCCTCTTCGACGGCGCACTCGACGCGGATCCCGATCGGCGTCGCGCGTGGCTGCGCGACGTGGCACGCCCTGCGCTCGGTCGGCTGGTCGCCGCCGCCGCATCGGTCAGCCGAAATCCCCGGGGATGAGGTCACCGATATCACCAGCGTTGCACTGGGCGTAACGCCTGTGACATCGGCATGCGGCAGGGTGCGTCGCCGAGCCGCTGATGTCACCAGCGTTGCGCTCAGCGCTACGCCTGTGACATCAGCACGTCACGCGGCGTACCAGGTCACCGGTTGCTCGCTCCGCTCGCGCCGGTCACCGGTCGAAGCGGCGCACTTCGACCTTGCCGGTGTCCCAGCGCTCTTCGGCGACCGCGATGACGCCGCGGTCGTTGGCGCGGTAGGCGAGCGAGAGCGTGGTGGTGCTGTCGTCGCCGAGACCGGATTCCTCGCCGCGCAGCGGCACGAGCTGGAAGGCGCCGTCACGCGTCTGCACGATCGCGAGCGGATTCGAGCGGGCGGTGTCGCTGCCCAGGCGCGTGCGCGCCTCGCCGACCGCCTGGTCGAGGGTCAGGAACTCCTCGGCGTGCGAGCCGTCGGCCTTGTAATACATGACGTCCTGGGACTCGACCTTCCCGTTTTCCTGGCGGATGCGCCCGGTCCGGGTGAGCACGACGTCCTGGTCGAGTTCGGAGACCGTCTGCAGGGTCGCCTTCGGGGATGCCTCGGTGATGCCCGGGATCGCGAGCCGCTGGCCGACCCGGATGCGATCCGGATTGGAGCCGATGGTCGCCTTGTTGGCGGCGTACAGCTGCTTCCAGGTCAGGCGCGTGTCGTTCGCCTCGTTGTACCTGCGCGCGATGTTCGACAGCGTGTCGCCGCGCGCCACCGAATGCACGAGCCGGTCACCGACCCGCGAGAGGCCCGGATTGCGGGCCAGGAACATCGTGTCGAAGCGCTGCTGCAGGCCCGGAATCCGGAGCCGTTCTCCGGGATGGAGGCCATTCTCGAACGCTGCGGTGTTCGCGTTCTGGAGCTGGGAGGCGGTGATGTCCATGTGGTACGCCTGCGAATACTCGCGTGCGATCGCGAACGCGCCATCGCCGCGCTGGACCTCGTGGAACACGCCGCCGGCATGGACTTCCGCACCTGCCGGAGCCGCCGGATGCTCGCGCAGCTCCAGTCGCCGCGCATGCACCATTGCCACGTTCACGTCACTCATCTCGCCGTCCCGTTCGTTGCTGTCCCGGTCCCGGTTGGGACCACAGGCGTGCTTCGTCCAGGTGCACGCTCCGCTGCCCAGTCTTCGCAAACCCTGATCCGTTCGTTGCAGGACGCGGGAATATCCGTCCCGGATTGGACCGATTCATTGCAGCGTGACCGACGCAGGCGCTAGCCTCGGCGCGTCCGTGTCTCTACCCCTCTTTAAGGAGCAATCCATGTCCATGAAGCGAATGCAGCGATTCATCGCTGTCGGCGTGACCCTGGCGCTCGCCAGCGCGGTCGTCGCCGGCTGCGGCACGTCCGGCGACGATGACGACGACAACGGCTCATCGAAGAAGACCGACGGCCCGAAGGTCGGCCTGGTCACCGACATCGGTGGTCTCAACGACCGCTCGTTCAACTTCCTGGCCAACAAGGGTTTCGAGCAGGCTGAAGAAGAGCTCGGCGCGACCGGCTCGGTCATCGAGTCCAAGTCCGACAGCGACTACGGCCGCAACCTCGGTTCGCAGGTGACGAACGGATCCGACCTGGTCGTCGGCATCGGCTTCCTCATGGGCGACGCCATCAAGGACGCCGCGTCCAAGGCACCCGACACGAACTTCGCGATCGTGGACTTCTCGTACCAGAACTTCGAGACCAACGAGTGGGACGCGACCGACAACGTCGCCGGCATCCTGTTCAAGGAGCAGGAAGCCGGCTACCTGGCGGGTGTGCTCGCGGGTGCTGCGGAAGAAGCCGGTGAGCTCGAGGGCCTCAACGATCGCAAGGTCGTCAGCGCCGTCGGTGGACTGGAGATCCCGCCGGTCGTGAAGTTCATCGCGGGCTTCAAGGCAGGCGTCGAGAGCCAGTGCAAGGACTGCACCGTCCTCGTGGACTACTCGCAGGACTTCGTCGACCAGGCCAAGTGCCAGGACCGTGCGAACGCGCAGATCGCCCGGGGCTCGGACATCGTGTTCCAGGTGGCCGGCCAGTGTGGCCTCGGCGCGCTCGACGCGGCGAAGTCCAAGGGTGTCTGGGGCATCGGTGTCGACGCTGACCAGGCATACCTGGGCGACCACATCCTCACGAGCGCGATCAAGCGTGTCGACCAGGCCGTGTTCCAGATGATCAAGGGCGTCGCCGACGACGACTTCCCCGGTGGCGAGGCCGCAGTGTTCGGCCTGGCCGAGGACGGCGTCGGCGTCGGCGAGATCGCCGAGCCGGCCCAGCAGTACCAGGACCTCGTCGACGAGGCCTCCAAGGCCATCATCGACGGCGACATCACGGTCCCGGAAACGCTCTAGGCTCCGGACCGAAACAGCCAATCACCGCAGCGGGCGTCGACCTTCGGGTCGGCGCCCGCTGGCGTCTTCGGTGGTGTCCGGTGCCGCCGATACCCTCCTGCAACGGCGCACCCGGGAGATGTGCGTCGCGAACCGGTCTCTCGGGGCCGGCCAAGGAGGGACCATGCAGCACACTCGCACCGATGCACGTACCGACCAGGCTCAGGCGATGTCCGGAGCACCGTCGTGGTGGCGGACGACGTTCGCGGTCGCGATCGTCGCGCTGCTCGCTCTCGGCGTCGTCGGGTGTGGCAAGAAGCCGGCCGATTCCGGTGGCAGCGGGGGTGAGGGTGACGGTGGTGGCGACGGTCCCAAGGTGGGGCTCGTCACTGATCTGGGTGGTCTCAACGATCGATCCTTCAACTCGCTCGCGAACAAGGGTCTCGAGCAGGCCGAGAGCGAGCTCGGCGCGGCCGGCACGGTGCTCGAATCCAAGTCGGCAGCCGACTACGAGAAGAACCTCGGCCAGCTCGCGCAGCAGCAGCTCGACCTCACCGTCGGCGTCGGATTTCTCATGGCCGACCCGATCAAGAACGTGAGTTCGAAGGCCACGGAGAGCAACTTCGCGATCATCGACTACTCGGTCAAGGACCTGGGCAATCCCAAGAACGTCCGCGGGCTCGTCTTCAAGGAGCAGGAGGCCGGGTATCTTGCTGGCGCGCTCGCCGGGATGGTCGAGGCCGAGGGAACGCTCAAGGGCCTCAACGGCGCGAAGATCGTGTCGGTCGTCGGAGGGCAGAAGATCCCGCCCGTCGACAAGTACATCGCGGGCTTCCAGGCGGGTGTGAAGGCGTTCTGCAAGGACTGCGAGGTCATCGTCGACTACTCGCAGGACTTCATCGACCAGGCGAAGTGTCAGGACCGAGCCAACTCGCAGATCTCCAAGGGCTCTGACATCGTCTTCCAGGTCGCGGGTGGCTGCGGCCTCGGTGCGCTCGACGCAGCCAAGACCAAGGGCGTGTGGGGCATCGGTGTCGACGCAGACCAGGCCTACCTGGGCTCGCACATCCTCACGAGCGCGATCAAGAAGGTCGACGTCGCGGTCTTCGACACCGTCAAGAGCATCGCCGACGGTGCGTTCCAGGGCGGCTCCGACGGCACGTACGGACTCGCCGAGGACGGCGTGGGACTGGGCGAGATCGCACCGGCAGCATCCGCATACGAGGCCAAGCTCGCGACGGTGATCGAGGAGATCAAGGCCGGCAAGGTCGAGATTCCCGAAACGGTGAAGTAGTGCAGGCGCCTGCGGACGACGCAGGCGTCCGCGCCGATCGTCAGAATCCTCCCGTGGATCCCGTCTCCTCATCGCAGCCCATCCTCGAGCTCAAGGGCATTTCCAAGGCGTTCGGCGACTTCTATGCCAACAAGAACGTCGACTTCGATCTTCGGGCAGGTGAGATCCACTGCCTCGTCGGCGAGAACGGCGCCGGCAAGTCCACGATGATGAACATGCTCTACGGGCTCCTGGAGCCGACCGAGGGCACCATCTCGATGGACGGCAAGCCCGTCGCGATCCACGGTCCGCGCCACGCCATCGACCTGGGAATCGGCATGGTGCACCAGCACTTCATGCTCATTCCGGTGTTCACCGTCGCCGAGAACATCGTGCTCGCCGACGAACCGACTCAGGGCATGGCGCTCGACATGAAGTCCGGCGAGGAGCGCGTGCGCGAGCTGAGCGACCGCTACGGCCTGCGCGTCGACCCGACCTCGCTCGTGCGCGACATCACCGTCGGCCAGCAGCAGCGCGCCGAGATCCTCAAGGCGTTGTTTCGCAAGGCACGCATCCTGATTCTCGACGAGCCCACCGCGGTGCTCACCCCGCAGGAGATCGACGAGCTGCTCAAGGTCGTGCGCCAGCTGCGCGACGAAGGCATGTCGATCATCATGATCACGCACAAGCTCAAGGAGGTGCTGTCCATCGCGGATCGCATCTCCGTGCTGCGCCGTGGCGAGATGGTCGGCACCGTCGACTGCGAGGGCCAGACCGAGCAGTCGCTCGCACGCATGATGGTGGGGCGCGACGTGCTGCTGCGCGTCGACAAGGGCGAGAGCATTCCGGAACGCCCCGTCCTGCAGCTGCGCAACCTGTGGGTCAAGGACGAGCGCAAGCTGGATGCCGTGCGTGGGGCGACGTTCGAAGTGCATGCAGGCGAGATCGTCGCGCTTGCCGGCATCGACGGCAACGGTCAGGAAGAACTCGTCGACGCGATCGCCGGGCTGCGAAAGATCGAGCAGGGCGAGATCGTCCTCGACGGCGAGAACATCACTGGACTGACGCCGCACGAGATCTCCGAGGCCGGTCTCGGGCACATTCCGCAGGACCGACTTCGCCGCGGCATGGTCGTGGACTTCGACCTGCGCGAGAACGCGATGTTGCACGACTGGGATAAGCCCGACCTGGTGCGCTTCGGCATCATCGATCGCGGTGCGTGCGCCGACCGCGCCGACATGCTCATCGAGATGTACGACGTGCGCACCGGTGGCGGCAGCGGATCACGCGCCGGGTCGCTTTCGGGCGGCAATCAGCAGAAGATGGTCATCGCGCGCGAGATCCAGCGCGATCCGAAACTGCTCATCGCCGCCCAGCCCACCCGAGGCGTCGACATCGGCGCGATCGAGTTCATCCACCGCCGACTGGTGGAGGAGCGAGACGCCGGCACTGCCGTGCTGCTCGTCTCGCTCGAGATGCAGGAGGTGCTGTCGCTCGCCGACCGCATCATCGTCATCTTCGAGGGACAGATCGTCGCGGAGTTCGAGGGTGGTCGGGTCGACGAGGAACGTCTCGGGCTTGCGATGGTCGGCTCCGCCGACGCCGCAGGGGGTGTCGCATGACCCGTCGCTTCGATATCGAAGCCATCATGGTGCCGTTCCTGGCCGTCATCTCCGCGATGCTCGTCGGGATGGTGCTCACCTACGTCGTCACGGGCTACGACCCGTTCGGTGCCTACGCCTCGCTCATCAACGGTGCGATCGGCTCGCCCAGCGCGATCGGCGCGACGATGCTGCGTGCCGCGCCGATCACGCTGACAGGCCTGAGCGTGATGATCGCGTTCCGAGCCGGGCTGTTCAACATCGGCGGCAACGGCCAGGCGATCATGGGCCTGCTGCTCGCCGGCGTGGTTGGCGTCAAGCTCGGCGCGCTGCCGGGCGCATCGCATTGGATCGTCGCGCTGTGCGGCGCTGCCATCGCCGGTGGCCTGTGGGGTGCCCTCGCGGGCTTCCTCAAGGTCGCTCGTGGCGCGCATGAGGTCGTCGTCACCATCATGCTCAACTACATCGCGATCCGCTTCGGCGAGTACCTGCTCGGCCTCGGAGGTCCCCTGCAGGAGAAGGGATCGTCGATCCCGGCGAGCACGACGTTCGACACCAACGCGCAGCTGCCGGTGTTCTGGCGCCCCGATCCGTTCACCGAGGTGCACGTCGGGGTCGTGATCGCGCTCGCCGCCGCCACGTTCGCCTGGTTCCTGATCGGGCGCACGGCGCTCGGCTTCCAGATACGCGCAGTCGGCCTGCAGCCGGACGCCGCCGAGTACGGCGGCATGAGCGTCACCAGGATCACGGTCATCGCGATGTTCATCGCTGGGGCGTTCGCAGGACTGGGCGGTGCGGTGGCCACGCTTGGTGAACTCGAGCGGCTCCAGAAGAGCGAGCTCGCGGTGATCCAGATCGGCTTTGCCGGCATCGCGGTGGCGCTGCTGGGCCGCACCACCGCGTTCGGATGCCTGTTCGCCGGCCTGCTGATGGGCGCGCTCGACTCCGGCGCGGTCGGCATCCAGAACGACAACGCGCTCCCGCCCGGCGTCGCCACGAAACTCATCGGCGTCATCCAGGGACTGATCGTGCTGTTCGTCGGCACCGATCTCGTCTTCCGTCGGCTCTCACACCGAATCGTCGGCGTCTTCGGCGGACACGGCGCTGCGGGGATGGTGAAGTCCTGATGGAACAGTTCATCGACGTCTG
Organism: Gaiellales bacterium; assembly: GCA_038212015.1. GTDB lineage: Bacteria > Actinomycetota > Thermoleophilia > Gaiellales > SKUG01 > JAGQUL01. Next base: position 33,286 of record JBBQUY010000013.1, read on the forward strand.
GATCATCGGGCTCGGCGTTGCGACGCTCACGTACGCGCCGCCGCTCATCTTCGCCGCGCTCGGCGGCCTGTTCAGCGAACGAAGCGGCATCGTCAACATCGCGCTCGAAGGCATGATGACCGCCGGTGCGTTCTTCGCGATCTACGCGAGCGTGCAGTCGGGCTCGTGGGTGATCGGCCTCGTCGGCGCGATGCTCGCCGGCATGGCCCTCGCATCGGTCCACGCCGTGGCGACCGTCACCTTCCAGGCCGACCAGATCGTCAGCGGCACCGCCATCATCCTCATCGCGGCGGGACTCGTGAACTTCCTCAACCTGACGCTGTTCGGACAGCAGGGGTCGCCCGCGGAGCTGTCCACGCCACCCAAGCCCGGCGGCGTCAGCCTGCTCGTGCCGCTCGCGTTCGCGCTCGTCGCGCTCACCGCGTTCGTCGTGTTCAAGACCCCGTTCGGGCTTCGCCTGCGATCGGTCGGAGAACATCCTCGAGCCGCGGACACCGTCGGCATCAACGTCTTCAAGATGCGCTACGTGGCCGTGATCATCAGCGGTGCGCTGGCGGGCCTGGGAGGCGCGTTCATCTCGTTCAACGTGTCGTCGTACACCGAGAACATGGTCGCAGGCAACGGCTTCATCGCACTCGCCGCGCTCATCGTCGGCAAGTGGAAACCAGTCCCGGTGATGCTGGCGTGCCTGCTGTTCGGATTCTCGCAGGGGCTCGCATCGCGACTGCCGTTCGGCTCACCGGAGCTGCTCAACTCGATTCCGTACGTGATCACCCTCGTCGCGCTCGCCGGCTTCGTCGGCAAGAGCGTCGCGCCCGCTGCCGTGGGCAAGCCGTACGTCAAGCACTGAGCAGAGCGAGCTGCATCGAGCGGCGCGACGCGGGTCAACGAGGCCACGTGACCGGGCCGCCGCAGGCCGTGCCACCGACAAGGTCTGCGGCGTCGGCGCTCGGTGTCGGATACCATCGCGCCAGATGTTCGAGCTCGGAAACAATCTCCGCGAGGCCCGCCAGCGCCGCCGCATCGACCTGGTGATAGCGGAGCAGGACACCAAGATTCGGTCCAAGTACCTCGCAGCCCTCGAGACCGAGGACTTCGACGTCCTGCCGGGACCGGTCTTCGTGCGCGGGTTCCTGCGCACCTACTCGCGCTATCTCGGGCTCGACGCGCAGCTGTTCATCGACGAGTACAACGCTCGCTTCGGTCGCTTCGAGGAGATCGAGGACCACTCGAGCCCTGCGCTCGGTCGCCCCGGACTCGCCCAGGAACGTGACCGTCGCGGCCGACGCACGATGCGTGCCGTCGTCGTGCTCTCGCTCGTGGGCATCGCCCTGCTTGCGTGGTCCGGCCTGCGCAACCAGGCAACCCGACCGGCCGTGGAGGAACGCACCGCGGAGGCGTCCCAGCCCGTCGAGGCACCGGAATCCACCGACACCGTCCAGCGTGGCGCGTTCGACGCAGCCGCCAAGGCAGCGAGCGACACGCCCGCCACGACGACGGTTCCTCGCGCGAGCACCACGAAGGCCGGAACCACCGCGCGAACGACCCGCGACGACGCGGCACCCACGCCTGCCCGATGACCGAGCCCGGTGGAGCGCCGACCGCCCGCCTGCTGCTGACCGGAGACGAGCTGCTGCGCGGCTTCGTGCAGGACGCGAACTCCGGGTACGTCGCTGCGCGACTGCGCGACCTGGGCATCGAGCTCGACACGATCAGGACCGTCGGCGACGACTTCGACGTAATTGAACACGAGCTGCGCCAGGCGCGCGACACCGATGACGTCGACCTGGTCGTCGTCACCGGTGGACTCGGTCCGACCCACGATGACCGCACGAGCGAGGCCGTCGCATCGGCACTGGACATCGACCTCGAGCTTCAGGGCGACGCACTCGAGATCGTGGAGTCGCGTGTGCGCGCCTACGGTCGCATGCGCACGGCGGAGGAGCTCGCCACGTTCACACCCGGCAACCGCAAGCAGGCGACGATCCCGGCGGGTGCCACGTGGGTGGATCCGCTCGGAACCGCCCCCGGGTACGTCGTCGCCGACGCCGCGGGACATGCGGTCGTCGTGCTGCCGGGCCCGCCGGCGGAGCTGCGCCATGCCTGGACCGGAATCGAAGCCACCGCCGAACTCGCTGCCCTGCAGGCGCGCGTGGGGGAGCGCCACGAACGTCTCGTCCGGCTCTGGGGCATTCCGGAATCGCGCGGCTCGCAGGTGCTCGTCGACCTGGGCCACGAGGATTCCACCGGGCGGCGGGTGACGATCTGCGCACGCGACGGCGAGCTTGAGATCGCGGTGCGCGGCAACGACGCCGCAGCCGTCGACGCGCTCGTCGACGCGCTGCACACGAGCTTTTCCGACGCAGTCTTCGCGGTCGACGATCACCGCGAGGTCGTGGAAATCGTGGCCGACCTGCAGCGTGCGCGCGGGTGGTCGCTGGCACTCGCCGAAAGCTGCACCGGCGGGATGCTCGGCGCGACGATCACCGCACTGGCCGGATCGAGCGACTGGTTCCTCGGGAGCGCGGTGACCTACGCCAACAGCGCGAAGGTCGCGCTCGTCGGCGTCGACCAGGCAACGCTGGATGCGCACGGTGCCGTGAGCGAAGCAACGGTCCGTGAGATGGCGCAGGGCGCTCGCGCGGCATTCGGATCCGACGTCGGCGTCGCGATCACCGGCATCGCCGGACCGGGCGGGGGAACACCCGACAAGCCGGTCGGGACCGTCCATGTGGGGATTTCCACCCCGACGGGCGACCATCACCTGCCGCTGCGCATGCCCGGCAACCGCGCCATCGTGCGACGTCGCAGCTGCGCGATCGCGCTGCACGAGCTTCGACGTGTCCTCGAATCGGCTCCGGATCCGGCCTGAGCACGCGTCGGATGGGCGTGCCGACACGCGTTCGTGACGAAGTCGTCACGATGTTGTTGCAGGAATACGGCATGCGCGTCCGAACCATGGGGTACAGTCACCGAACACACGTTCGATAGCGCGGAGGAACCCAGCGGCATGGACAGCAAGCAGCAGGAAAAGCAGAAAGCACAGCTCGACGCGGCGATCAGCCACATCGAAAAGAACTTCGGCAAGGGCGCAATCATGCGCCTGGGCGACAAGGAACACGTCGACATCGAAGTGGTGCCCACCGGCGCACTGCCGCTCGATCTGGCGCTCGGCATCGGTGGGCTGCCCAAGGGCCGCATCTGCGAGATCTACGGGCCGGAGAGCTCGGGCAAGACGACGCTCGTGTACCACCTCATCTCCGAATCGCAGAAGCGCGGAGGCGTGTGTGCCTTCATCGACACCGAGCATGCGTTCGATCCGATCTACGCCAAGCGCATCGGCGTCGACGTCGACAACCTGCTCATCGCGCAGCCCGATCACGGTGAGCAGGCGCTCGAGATCTGCGAGCTGCTGATCCGTTCCGGCTCGCTCGACGTGGTCGCCGTCGACTCGGTCGCGGCGCTCGTGCCGAAGGCGGAGATCGAGGGCGAGATCGGCGACTCGTTCGTCGGCCTGCAGGCACGGCTCATGTCACAGGCATGTCGAAAGCTGGCCGGCTCGCTGAGCCGTGCCAACACGACGATGATCTTCACGAACCAGCTGCGCGAGAAGATCGGCGTGATGTTCGGGTCGCCCGAAACCACGCCGGGTGGTCGTGCGCTGAAGTTCTACTCGTCCATTCGCCTCGACATCCGTCGCATCGAGACCCTCAAGGAGGGCACCGAAGCGATCGGCAACCGGGTGCGCGTCAAGGTCGTCAAGAACAAGCTCGCCTCGCCGTTCAAGCAGGCCGAGTTCGAGATCACCTACGGCGAGGGCATCTCGCGTGAAGGCTCGATCATCGACCTGGGTGTCGAGAAGAAGATCGTCACCAAGAGCGGTGCGTACTTCTCCTACGGGGAGACGCGCCTGGGTCAGGGTCGCAGCGCGGCGAAGGCGTTCCTCAAGGAGCACCCGGACGTCGCCAAGACGATCCTGCGTGAGATCCACGAGGCATACGACGTACCGTTCGTCGACGACGGCTTGACCTACGAAAGCCCGGTCATCGACGCGGAGCTGGCGGCAACGGCCGACGGAGAGAGTGTCGCGAATCCGAAGGATTCATGACCGAGCGACGGCGATACGTCCAACTGAGATGCAGGAATGCTGCGGAGCCCCGGCGAAAGCCGGGGCTCCGTTGCATTTCCTGATCAAGTGACGGCCAGCCACGACGACTCCCTTCACATGACTTCGCTCACCGGCATCAGGCGATACCTCCGACGCACCTCGTGCGTTGCGCTGGTCGTCGGCTGCGTGCTCGCGGTGCCCTCGGTGGCCGCGGCCGCCTGCTCGCCGCAGGTACGTGCGGACTCGCGAGCCACGGCCCAGCTCGTGGCGCAGCTTCGCGCCAGTGGCGCTCCCGGAGCGGACGACGTCGCGGCAATGTACGCGCGAGCGCGCCGCACCTGCCTCGACGTGCGTCCCGTGCGGGCGATCGCGATGGCAACGGCGCGGCTTGGCCTGCCCACGCCCGGGCGACGCGCCAACGTCCGCGGGGTCCCGCTCGCCGGCGTGACCGGCCCCGCCGGAACCATGTGGCGGCTCGATCTCAAGCAACTGGCGGTACGGATTGCGAAGACCACCAACCGGGGTCGTGTTCGCGGCGACGTGGCACTGCTGCGCAGCGCGGCGGGCGGCAGCGTGGCACTGACGTACTCACCCGACCCGACCCGCACGTCCTGGGACCCCAAGGCGCAGGCACTCGTCGCCACGATCCTCGGCACGAGCGTCCACGCCGATGCACGAGCGCTCGGTGACGCCGGCGTTCGCGCGTTCGCCGTGCGCGGGCGCATCCCGGCCCTCACGCGACTGCGCGTGCTCGAGCATCTCGTGATCGCCAACCGCATTGCCGCGGTCAGCGTCCGTTCTGCAGCACCGGCCGTCGACACCACGTCTGCCACGATCGCGGTGCGCGCCATGGTGCGCATTCGTGCGGCACGTGCGCGCGGCTGGAGCCGCACCGACGGGGCATGGTCCACTGCCACACAGCACAGGGCGCTCGTCGCGCAGGGCGCGGCGCTGCTGCGTCGCCACCCGCACGCGCTGACTGACACGGTCGTCGATGCGCTCCGGGCATCGCTGCGCGCACCCGCGAAGATCGAATTCGGCACGCTGCCGGTCGCGCAGTTCTATCCGTGGCCTCGTGATGGCTCGTTCGACACGCAGGCGGTCACCGTCGACGTCGACAAACCGGGCACGATCTCCCTGCTCGTGTATGGCAACGACGACACGCCGATCCGAACGATCAGCACCACGACCGACCCCGGCGTCGTGACGCTCACGTGGGACGGCGCGAACGACGCGGCCGCCATCCAGTCAGCCGGCGATTACCGCTACAACATCGACGTCCTCGATCCGCTGGGCAACCGCGCGCGCATCCCGGGTCTCGAACGATTCCGCATCGCCCGTGACACGGAAGCCCCGACGATCCAGACGGCAACGGCGCGGATGATCGGCTCCGGTGCGAACCGTCGCATCGTCGCGTCGTGGGCAGTCACCGAGACGGTGTCACCCAACGTCACCACCTGGCTGCTGCTGACGAACGGCACACGCACCGAGCGCATGCAGCTGCACGACTCGTTGCAGCGGGCGACCGTTCGAAAACCGGTCGCGTTGCCGGCCGGAAGCTGGCGAGCCACACTGGTCTTCAGCGACGGATCCGGCAATCGGGTGTCGCGAACTGCCGGATCCTTCGAGATCCGCGCAGGATCCTCATAGCAACACCGATATTGGCCGATACCTCCCATGCCCCGGTCGATATCGTTTCTACTCGTGCGACGACGTCTCTCTCACATCATCCCTGCTGCCATCGCGCTGATCGCATCGGCACTCCTGCTCGCGCCGACGGCGAGTGCGGCTCGGCCGAAGGATCCCGTGCTGCAGGCCATCAACACGGCCCGAGTGCAGGGCCGCATCACCGGGGTGGATGCCCGAGACCTGCGACGTACCTGGGCGGCATCCGCTCGTGCCGCTCGCGTCGCGCACACCTCTTCGCGACGAGCCTCGATCGTCGCCGTGCGCGCGTACACGATCCGACTCGCACGATCTCGCGGTCTGACACCCGAGCGGCTCAAGCCAGCGCTGCTGAGCGTGGAAGCCACGACGTGGACGATGCTCAAGTCCGCGGACTTCCCGAGTCACGAGGAGGAAGTGGAGATGCCCGGCGAGGTCGTGATCTTCACGTACTACTCAGGCCGCGGCGTCCAGTTCCAGCCGTTCGAGACCTACAAGCAGGGACTGCGCGAGCTCAACACCCTCAAGCCCGACGTCGCGGCGGCCCGCGCGATCGCCGATCGCATGCTCGAACTCGCCACGCCGCGTGGCCCGGCGCTGACGTGGGAGTACTTCTTCCCCTTCGGTGGTCCGTCGCGCCCGTGGACGAGCGCCATCTCCCAGGCCGTCGCCACGGAATTCTTCTACCGTGTCGGCCAAGCAGTGCCCGAGGCCGACCGCGCACGGTATGCGGGTGCTGCGGAAGCGGCGGCGCGTTCGTTCCAGCTCCACACCGGCCGCGGTGGCGTGGCATCGCCGCAGGGCAAGGGCAGCTTCTACGTGATGTACCCGTTCGCGCCCTCGCAGCGCATCCTCAACGGGCACCTGCAGGTGCTGCTCAACGTGAATCGATACGCGAACGCGAGCGGATCGAAGGTCGCGCGCAACGTCGTCAACAAGGGGATCATCGGTGTGCTGCCGATGCTGCCGAAGTTCGACACCGGTGCCTGGTCGAATTACCAGCCCGGCCAGGAAGCCGAACTGGGCTACCACGAGTTCCAGGCCGAACAGCTCGTCAAGCTCGGTGACGAAACCACGAATCCGACGTTCATCGATTACGGTGCGCGCTTCACGCAGTACCTCGACACGCCGCCGACGCTCACGTTCCCGACATCGCGGCTCATCCCGATCTTCGCGGCGCGCGACGGCTTCCGCGACGCGCTGCGCGTGCCGTACGTGATCGACAAGCGCGCGAACGCCACCATGGTCGTGTTCGACTCGAGCAACACGGAAGTGCGACGCATCTCCTACAAGCGCGGTCGCGGCCAGGGCGCGATCATCTGGAACGGACTCGACGCGCGCGGCAAGCCGGTCCCGCCCGGCACCTACACCGCGAAATTCACCGTCACCGACGTCGTCGGAAACCGCGCGTTCGTCGATCTCGAGCAGCAGCTGCGCGTGGTGGCCGACGTGCTGCCACCCACGCTTCGGCTCATGACCGTTCGCGAGCGCGGCACCACGACGCTCGTCACCGCCAACGCATTCGACGTGCACAGCGGCTACATCACCGCCTTCGTGCGTATCGACGGTCGCGTGGTCGCATCCCGGCGGGCCCCGCGCGCGGGCAGCATCACGCTGCACGTTCGAAAGCCGATGCGCGAGGTCTCGCGAGGCGAGCTCGTGCTGCGCGACACGAGCGGCAACGAGCTCGTGCAGCCACTCACCAGCTGAGCAGACCCTCCGACCTCCGAAACGACGAGCGCCCTCGTCTCGACATACCGGCGAGGACGCCTGCGCATGGGGACGTGCGCAGCAGGGGCGCCGGTGGGCGCCGAGTGGCGACTGGTACGTCGCACCGAGGGAGGACTGACACATGGGCATCGAGATCTCACCACCCGTGGCGGGCATCGGCGGCGGCGTGCTGCTGGCCGGCGGCGGCACGCTCGCAGTCATGGGACGCAACCAGCTGCAGGCCGCGACCGCGCTCTCGCAGTTCGCCACGCCATCGCAGATCGTTCCGGCACTGCGCGAGCTCGAACTGACGCTCGGCGCCACCAACGAGATCCTCGAAGGTGTCCAGGGTGCCATGAAGGGCGCACGACTGCCCGGCACCGGGCTGTTCAAGCGCGTCCCGTTCATCGGGGGCGCCGCGGACGATCTCGAGCGCGCCGTTCGACTCGGCGCCGCAGCCAAGGAACTCTCCAAGCTCGACGAGACCGCGATCGTCGGCGCTGCCAAGCAACTCAACACCCGCTCGGCCCAGCTGGTCACGGCGGCACAGGGCGACGCAGTCCGGCTCGGCGCTGCCAAGGTCAACGCCATGAGCGGCGGCACGAAGCTGCTCATCGGTGGCGCGATCGCCGCCGTCGGCGCCCTGCTGCTCGCGAACGCCATGTTCGACATCGAATAGCGCCGCGCCCGCATCGGATTCGGTACCCTTGGGGGGTGACCTCCCCGGACCCCCAGCGCTATCACGTCCTCACGTTCGGCTGCCAGATGAACGCGCACGACAGCGAGCGCATCACCGGCATGCTCGAAGGACGCGGCATGGTCGCCGCCGACGACGCCGACGACGCCGACGTGCTCGTGTTCAATACGTGCACGATCCGCGAGAAGCCCGACCAGAAGCTCTACGACCAGCTCAAGCACGCCAAGGGCTCCAAGCGACGCCGCGGCGGTGCCCAGGTGATCGCCGTCGGTGGTTGCCTCGTCGAGGCGCAGCAGGACAACCTCCTGCGCGAATTTCCCTGGGTCGACGTCGCCTTCGGTCCCGGACGCATCCACGACCTGGGCAACTACCTCGAGCTCGCCGAGGGCGAAGGTGCCGGCGTCGGCCACGTACCGGGCCAGGGCGAAGGCTTCTATGGCATCGGCGACGAGCGCAGCTTCGCGGCGGAACTGCCGATGCAGCGCGAGCGACCCCACCAGGCATGGGTGCAGATCTCGATGGGCTGCAACATGAAGTGTGCCTACTGCATCGTGCCCGCCGTGCGCGGCCGCGAGCAGAGCCGCAGCTTCGTCGACATCGTCGCGGAGGTCGAGCAGCTTGCAGCTGACGGCGTGCGCGAGGTGTCGCTGCTCGGCCAGAACGTCAACAGCTACGGCAACGAGCTGCCCCGCGACGGATCGCCGCGCACGTTCGCGGAGCTGCTGCGCGCCGTCGACGCCGTGGCGGGAATCGAACGGATCCGCTACACGAGCCCGCACCCCGCTCACATGCGCGACGACGTGATCGCCGCGATGGCCGAGTGCGACGCGGTCATGCCGCAGCTGCACCTGCCGCTGCAGGCGGGCTCCACGCGCGTGCTCAAGGCAATGCGCCGTACCTACTCACGCGAGCGATACCTCGCACTCGTGGACAAGATCCGCACGGCGATCCCCGACATCTCGCTCTCGACCGACATCATCGTCGGCTTCCCCGGCGAGACCGAAGCCGAGTTCCTGGAGACGGTCGAGGTCTGCCGCGACGTCGCGTTCGACGGGGCGTACACGTTCATCTACTCGCCGCGCACCGGCACCGAAGCCGCTGACATGACGAGCGACTTCATTCCGCATGAGGAGCAGCAGCGCCGGCTCTCGCATCTCATCGGAGTCGTGCGCGAGCTCGCCACCGAACGTCACCAGCGCTTCGTCGGAACGACGCAGCCCGTGCTCGTGGAGGACCGCTCCGACCGCAAGACGCGCCAGCGTCTGCACGGGCGGACGCCGCACAACGTGAAGGTCAACTTCGAGGGCGATGCCCAGCCCGGCGAGATCGTCCCGGTCGACATCGTGCACGCCACGAGCGAGTCGATGCTCGGTCGGCAGGTCGTCGCCACCGAGGCGTGATGCCACCAGTCGTCGCCATCTTCGGACCCACCGGATCCGGCAAGACCGAAGTCGCCGTCCGCGTGGCTGCCACGCTCGGCACCGCGGTCGTGAACTGCGACCCCGCACAGTGCTATCGCGGACTGCCGATCCTCACCAACCAGCCCGGCCCCGAACACGATGCGGTGGCGCCGCACCGCATGGTGGGCGTGTGGGGGATGGATCATGACGCGTCATTCGTGAGCTTCGCCGAGCAGGCACACGCGCAGATCGACGACCTCGTCGAACACACAGGCCATGCCGTTGCCTGCGGTGGGTCGGGCCTCTACCTGCAGGCGGCGATCACCCAGCTTCCGGCGGCCGACGACGGGCCGGCCGCGCTCAGCGACCCGGAGCTGCGCGCCGGACTCGAGGCGCGATGGGATGCCGGCGACGCTTCGGCCCTCTACGCCGAGCTTGCCGAGCTCGATCCGCCCATTGCCGCGCGCACGCATCCGAACGATCGACCGCGTGTGGTGCGCGCGCTCGAAGTCGCCCGCCTCGGGGGATCGATCTCCCCTGATGGGGCGTCGCACTGGGATGCGCCGCAGCGCCACGCGACGCTGCTCGTGCACCTGCAGGTCGAGCGTGCGGTGATCCGCGAACGCATCACCGGGCGCACGTCACGGATGTTCGACGCTGGCGTGCTCGACGAGGTCGCCGCGCTCGCGGGCGCCGACGGATCGGGTGCCGAGGACGCGTTCTCGAGCACGGCACGCAAGCTGCACGGGCTCGAGGACTGCCTGGGCGTGCTGCGCGGCGACTGGCCACGCGAGCAGGCGATCGAGCTGATGGCGACCCGGACGCGGCAGTACGCCAAGCGGCAGGACACGTGGGCGCGACGCTGGCCCGGCATCCAGTTCGTCGAAGCGACCGACGGTGACGTCGACCGCATCGCCGACGCGGTACTCAGGCTCGCGAGCGACTGACGTCAGTTGGTCGGCACTTCGTGCCGCCCGCTGACCTCCTCGCTCGGCCATTCGAGCGAGCTCGATGGCACTCGCTCCGTCGGTCAGTCCATCGCACGGCCGGCAACCCAGCCGGCCGCACCGACGATGCCTGCACCGATCGCACCAATAGCGCCGATCGCCAGTCCACCCACGAGCATCGACTTGGAATCGAGGAGAACATTTCCGGTGCCAGCCCGGCGACCAGCAGTCCGCCTGCTGCCCCGACGGCGACTCCGCCGACTCCGCCGATCGTAGCTCCGAGCGTCGCGCCGTCGGCGACCGACCGCCCATTGATCGAAGGAGACGCAGCAAGAGCAGTCATGTGTCCCGATCCCGTCCCATACGTCATGCGCACCGGTCCCGCGGCGCGCCGTTCGACGGGTTATCGAACTGCTGTGCCGTTGCGTCTCGCACGACGGCCGAGCATCACCACTTGAGGCCGGTACCCTTGCGGATGGCTTCGCCGATCCGCGCACCCTTCGAGTTCGCCGCTTCCGGGGTGACGAGCGCCGACTTCGCGAAGTCGGTCGTGAAGAGGTTCTCGATCTGACCGACGAACGACTTCTCGTCACTGGCGACCATGAGCTCGTGATCCCAGACCATCGCGCGGCGAGTCATGTTGAGCGAGCCGACGGAGGCAACGTCGTCGACGAGCGACACCTTGGCGTGGCTCATGCCCGGCTGCTCGTAGACCTTCACCCCGGCATTGACGAGCTCGCGGTAGAACGTCTGGCCGACGACACGCAGCGCCTTCGTGCCGATCCAGCCTTCGGGTCCGCTCACCGCGACCCGCACGTCCACGCCACGCCCGGCGGCCTCGACGAGGCCCTTGACGACCGCTGGATCCGACAGCGTGGGGGTCAGGATCCACGCACGCGTATCCGCCTTCGTGAGGTTCTCGAGCAGGTGCTCGCTCGCATGCATCTCCCGACCGGGGAAGTTCGCCAGAAGTGCGACGCCGTCGCCAGCCTGTGCCACGGCCGGGGGCTTCGTCGAAGGCAGCGTACGGTTCGCTCCGGCCCTGGCGTCTGCGACGGCCGCAGCCTCAGGACCCGCGAGATCGGTCCAGCGATCGAGGAAGTGGGCGCCGAGGCGAGCCGCACCCGGCCCTTCGACCTTCACCATCACGTCGTGCCACTTGCCGAACTTCTTGGAGAGGTTCATGCCTCCGGTGAAGGCGACCTGGTCGTCGACGACCAGCAGCTTCCGGTGATCGACGTTGTTGAGCTTCAGTCCCTCGACGCGATTGTTCACCGCGACGCTGACGCCCGCGTCTTCCAGTCGCTCACGCATCGCGCGTCCGGCACCGACCGGAAACATCGCGCTGCCGACCTGATCGACCGTGACGCGCACGTCCACGCCCGTCTTCGCCTTGTCGACGAGGACGTCGATCATCTCCTTGCCTGCCCCGGAGTCCGAGAGCGAGAACATGGTGAAGTCGATCTTCTGCCGAGCGCCCTTTGCCGCATCGAGCATCTCCGGGAGGACTTCGCCCTCGTCCGTGAGCAGCCGCAGCTTCGAGCCGCCGACGGGAGCCAGCAGCGGCAGGCTCGTGTCAGGGCGTCGCGCCAGCTCCGCGAGTTCGGCGTCGCCGATCGCGACACCCTTTGGAAGCGATGCGGTGGCGGGAATGCGTGGAGCTGTTGCCTGGACCTTCACGGGGCAGCGGCCTCCCGAACGGAGTGGTGACGCGAGTCGATGGGAGCGTCACCCGTACATCCGCGCTGCGACGGCTCCGGCCGGCAGGTTCGACGCCGTGCTGGCCTGCCGCGGCCGCACCTCCGGCCGCGCCTGCCACACGCTCGCAAATCCCGTGACATGTCCAGTCGTGGACACCTACGATCGCGGGCGATGACGATTCCCGTGCCCCGCAACCCTGGTCCGCCCGTCTCCGCGCCGCGCGTCGCCAAGGACTGGAATTCGCTGGTTCCGGCACCCGACAAGCCGTATTCGCGCGAGCCGCTCTACCACGAGACCCTGGACCACGCCGCCGAGGGTCTGCCCAAGCCGCTGCTCGACCCGTTCTGGGGCGCGGTGAAGCTCATCAACAAGGTCATCCTCAGGTCGCCTCCGCCGAACCCGCCGCTGCCCGAGACACCCGGCTCCTGGAAGTTCTCGGCGATCGGTGACTACGGCAGCGGTCACTCGCCCCTCGACGAAATCGCCGACAACGTGATCGAAGGACGTCCCGAGATCCTCGTCACGACGGGCGACAACGTCTACTACAACGGGACCGAGGCCGAGTTCGCGAAGAAGTGGGACCCGCCGCAGTGGTTCGGTCGCGTGCGTGAGGAGCTCGTCGTGCGTCCGTCGCTCGGCAACCACGACGTGCGACGCGAGCCCGACGGCGTGCCGTACTTCAAGCGGTTCCCCGAGCTCGACAACGCTCGTTTCTACAGCTACGACAACAAGGGCGTCCACTTCGTCTCGGTCAATACGAACGAGAGCCTCGAACCCGGCAGCCCACAGCTGCGCTGGCTCGAACGCGACCTGGCGACGAGCACCGCCGACTGGAAGGTCCTGTACTTCCATCACCCGCTCTACAACGGCAACCCGGGCGACAACGGTCCCAACAAGAAGTACCTCGGCCCGCTGATCGCCAGGTACGGCGTCGACCTGCTGGTGAGCGGCCACGAGCACAACTACCAGCGATCGAAGCCGCTCAACGAGAACGGCACCATCGAGATCGTCACCGGCGGCGGCGGCCAGTCGCTGCACCCGTTCCGGATCAAGATGCCCCCGCACGCCGCCTACCGCGACGTCGACTTCGGTCACGTCGAGGTGGAGGTCACCGACGACAAGCTCGTCGGTCGCTACGTCGTGCGCGACGGCAGCGTCCGGGACACGTTCGTGATCGAGAACACGACGCCCGGCACGCCGAAGCCGGCGAAGGCCGGCTGAAGGTCGTGGCAGAAATGAGCGTGGGCGCGTGCCCGGCGACAGCCGATCCCGGTTCGGGTTCGTACGTGACGTGCGGTACTCGACCCTGTCGTACGAAGCCTGGTGCGAGCGCACGTCACTCACGCCACACGGCGACAGATTTCTGCCACGTTCTCTAGAACGCGCCGGTCGCGATCGCGTTCGCGGTCGAGGTGAACAGCGGCGACGGCAGCTCGTCGCGCGCGAACCAGCGCACGTCGTCGAGCTCATGTGTGGCGAGCGCCTCGCCGTCGCCCGCGACATGGTCGAGCAGTACCCAGAGCGTGACGTAGTGGCGACCGTCTTCGATGATCACGTCGTTGGTCGTCGCCACCACCCGCGGATGTTCGGCCGTGACGCCCGTCTCCTCATGCGCCTCGCGCAGCGCGCACTCCTCGGGCGACTCACCGAAGTCCAGATGACCACCCGGCGTCGACCACGTGCCGTCGCCATGCACGCCACGCCTGCGAACCATGAGCAGCGCGCCATCGGCGCGCCGCACGACCGCACCGACACCGACGCGCACCATCGACAAGCCGCACGCGGCATCGAGCGCGCGGCGCGACGATGCGATCAGGCCCGGGTCGTCAAGCAGCACGCGGACCGCGAGCGCGCGATGGAACGCCGAGAGCGCCTCGGGTACGCGACCCATCTCGACGAGGCACTTGCCCAGGTGCTGCCACGCGAAATGTTCGTACGCGTCGAAGTCGGGCTCGCTCGCGCGATCGAGCACGAATCCGAACGTGGCGACGGCCTCCGCGTGGTGCCCGTCGTACTGCAGGCCCGTGCCCAGACGCACGAGGCTCGCCGCTTCCGCGCGAGCATCGCCGCGCGTGACTGCATCGTCGACCGCGGCACGTGCCCGAGCCACGTCGAAGCGTGGGTCGCCGAAGCCGTCGCGCTGGAACGGGGTGATCGCCATGGCGTGAATCCTACGCAGCGATAGGATCACGCCATGCGATTCTCCAAGTGGCACGGTATCGGCAACGACTTCCTCATCATGACGGAGGACGACCTCTCCACCGAACGCGGCCGCGGGTCCGCCTTCGTCGGCGAATGGCTCGAGGACCGACGTCCACGAATCGAGGACGACGCGGTCATCGCGACGACCGATCGCAACTTCGGCGTCGGCGGCGACGGCATCCTCGTGCTCGGCCCGTCGAGCGTCGCCGATGCACGCATGCTCATCCACAACGCCGACGGCTCGATGGCCGACATGTGCGGCAACGGCATTCGCGTCGCGGCCCGCTACCTCGTCGAGCGCGGCATCGTCACGCCCGGCGACGACGGCTCCTTCGCCATCGAGACCGCAGGCGGCATCATGCGCCCGACCGTGCTCGACGACGGTCGCGTCCGCGTCGACATGGGCAACCTCGCCACCGAAGGGATCATCGACATCGACCTGGGCGCAGCCGACGGCGACCTGTCGGGCCGCACGCTTACCGGCCGTGTCGTGAGCGTCGGCAACCCGCACTTCGTGGTGCATCGCGAACCGCACGGTTCGGACCTGCACCGGTTCGGCCCGGCCGCGGAGCGCCACCCCCGTTTTCCCCATCGCACCAACGTCGAGTTCTTCGAGGTCGACGACCAGGCTGCCGACATCGTGCGCATGCGCGTGTGGGAACGCGGGGTGGGGGAGACCCTCGCCTGCGGAACCGGTGCCTGTGCCGTCGCATACACGGCCCGCGCCGACTTCGGCCTCGGCGACACGATCACCGTTCGGCTGTCAGGCGGCGACCTGGAGATCGAGTTCGACGACGACCGTGCGTTCATGACCGGTGCCGCGCACGAGGCATGGAACGGGGAACTCGACTTCTCGCACCTCGTCGCCGGACTGCCCGCCTCGCGCCGCTCCACACGAGCCTGAATCTCGGGACGCGGCCCCGGGTCGGCGGTCTCGGATCCCGCCTACACCGAGTTCGAGACGCTGGTCTCCGCGAGCCGAGATGCGGTGACCGCGGCCGAGATGCTCGACACGATCCAGCAGCCGCTTGCGGCGAGGAGCCGCGCTCAGCCGACGCGCACGTTGCGTTCGGTCGCGTCCGGCTCCAGGAACGCGAGCAATGCCTCGCCTTCGGCAATGAGCGGCTGCTCGGCCGTGCCGGGTATGCGCGCGAACGGCGCGAGGCGCAGCGTCGCGACGTCGCCGACACGCTCGACCTTCCACGTGCCGTGCACGAATCCGTCGACGAGGAACGTCGCCGGTGGCATCCCGTTCTTCGATGCCAGGTACGGCTTGTACTCGGGGGCGATCACCCGCGAGCGATCGGCGTGTGACAGCAGCAGGTTGTCCCACTTCGGCAGGTAACGCGGAGCAGCGCTGGTCTCACCCGAGGGTCGTGGCTCGTTCGGCAGGTCGTAGAGCTCGTCGCCGTCCCACGTCGTGACCGTGATCAGCTCGCCCGCATCGTGCATGCGCTGCATGACCGCCTTGAGACCGCGCATGGAACTCCACGTCTGCGCATCCTTCGCCGATCCGGGCCCGAGCACCTCGAGGAATCGGCGCACGATGCGTTCGGGGTTCGGCGGGTCGAAGGTGTCCCCGATCAGGTCGGTCGCCAGCGCGATCGGGGCGCTGTTCGCCTTCCACCCGTCCGGCGCGTCCGCGTCGGGAACGAGCAGCAGCTGCAGCGCCATGCGCGCGACGTTCGACATGGCCTGCGCATCCAGGTCGCCGAACCGCTCGGTGAGCTCCGCCTTGAGCCCGCCGACGGTGCGTGGAGCGGTGGCGAGCAGCTCCCGTGCCGCCGCGATGATCGGTTCGGACGCGTGGCCGTCGAGCCGCCGTTGCTGCGTGCGTCCCAGCACGTCGAGCATCGGCTGCAGCGACATGCGCAGCGCGCGGTAGTCATCGACCTCGTGCAGGTGGAGCGTGCCGCGGAGCGTCGTGCCGCGCACGAGCGTCCCCGCTCGAGCCGCGTCGACCAGGTGTTCGCGACGGAACCCCTCGACCCGCGACCACAGTCCGACCATGGGGGCTGCGGGCAGCTGCGCCTGCAGCCCGCCCACGGCGCGCACGACGTCGGCGACCGACTCGCGACTGCGCTCGAGCAGGCCCTGACGTTCGAGCGTGGCGCGGTTGAGCTGGCGCAGGTCGAGCATGGTCATCGTGCGATAGCCTACGGGCTCGACATCGGTCCTCGCCAAGGAGCACGCCAGCCATGAGCCCCCGCCACGCCGCCCGCCTCGACAAGCTGCAGCCGTACATGTTCGCGCAGCTGGAACAGGCGATCGCCGCCAAGCGCGAAGCCGGCATCGACGTGATCAGCCTCGGTATCGGCGACCCCGACATGCCCACGCCCGACGCCGTCGTCGAATCGCTGCGCGAGGCCGTCGGCCGCCCCGACACGCACCAGTACCCGTCCAACCGTGGCCGCGCCACGTTCCGCGAGGCGGTCGCGTCGTTCTACGAGCAGCGCTTCGCGGTGCGACTGGACCCGGCCACGCAGGTGTTGCCCGTGCTCGGTGGCAAGGAAGGCATCTTCCACATCTGCCAGACGCTGCTCGACGCGGGCGACGTCGCGCTCGGCACCGACCCCGGCTACCCGGTCTACACGGGCGGCCCGCTGCTGACCGACGCCGAACCGTACCTGCTGCCGATCAATCCGGAGAATGACTTCAAGCCGGACCTGGGATCGATTCCGGCCGACATCCTGTCGCGCGCCAAGCTGCTCTTCCTCAACTACCCGAACAACCCGACCGGTGCCGTCATCGAGGAGGGCGACACGTTCTTCGCCGATGTCGTTGATTTCGCGAAGGCCAACGACATCGTCGTCGTGCACGACAACGCCTACTCCGAGATCAGCTTCGACGGTTACCGCGCACCGAGCTTCCTCGCCACCCCCGGCGCGATGGACGTCGGCATCGAGATGTTCTCGCTCTCCAAGGCGTGGAACATGACCGGCTGGCGCGTCGGCGCCTGCGTCGGCAACACCGAGGTCGTGTCGGCGTTCTGGAAGCTCAAGACGAACATCGACAGCGGCATGTTCGAAGCCGTCCAGCTCGCCGCCGCCACTGCGCTCACCGAGTGCCGGAACTTCCCGGACGAGATGAGCGCGATCTACCAGCGCCGCCGGGACCTGGTCATCGAGGCGCTGCGCGCGATCGGCCTGGAGCCGAACTCGCCGAAGGGCTCGATCTACGTCTGGGCACGAGTCCCGGACGGCCACGATTCCGCATCGTTCGCGCAGCTGCTGCTCGACGAGGCGAACGTCGTCGTGTCGCCCGGATCGAGCTTCGGCGCCGCCGGGGAGGGATTCATCCGGATCTCGCTCTCCACGCCGGATGATCGCCTGCGCGAGGCGATCGGCCGCATCGAGGCGAGCCTCGGCGTCACCGCCTGACCAGCGGCGCGCCTTGGCGGCACGCCCGCCCGTGTGACGTGGTCGGGAATTCGCACCGTTTTGCAGGGCGTCCAATGACGGGTGGTCGTTCAAGCGCTCCTGCCTGGACGCCGATGGGCGAGTACCACGCGTGTGGCGTCCGTCGCTGCGTGGTCGCACTGACGTATGACCAACCGTCCACACATCCTGCGCGTGCCGTACCACGCCTGCTCGATCGCAGCGATCGCGTTCGCGCTGGCGCAGCTTGCGGCCGCGAACTTCGGAACGCGCGAAGCCGTGCTGCTCGGCGGCGGCACCGTGCTGCTGTATGCCGGGCTCGGCATGCGCGTGCAGGACGTGCGACGCAGCGCAGGTGGCGCATCGCAGAGCATGCACGCGGCCGTCGCGACGATGCTGCTGTACCTGGTCGGTCCGTGGATCGCGATCCTCGCGGCCGTCGGCGGCTCCGTCGCCTACGACGTCAAGCGCGGACGCTCCGTCTCGCGGCTCGTCGGCAACCTGCCCACCCGCATCCTGCCCGTGCTCGTCGCCGGTCTCGCGTGGCGAGCGTTTGGTGGGAGCGCCCCCGGTCAGATGGGCCTGCCCGACGACTACCTCGCGCTGATCGCCAGCGCGCTTGCGTTCGCGATCGTCAACGAAGCCTGTTTCGTCTGGGACGCGATGAGCGCCCGCGACCTCGCCCGCGCACGCTGGCGTGACGAATTCGATCGACTGCCCGCCAACCTGCGCACCACCGTGCTCGAGTGCTGTGTCGGTGCCGGCGTCGCCGCGATCTGCCTGGAAAACCCGTGGACCGCGCCGGTCGTGGTACCGCTCGCCGCGTCGATGTACGTCGCCCTCGACCGCGGCAACAGGATCCAGCAGGTCACCGACAAGGCCCTCGACACGTTCGCGTCGATCGTCGACGAGCGGGACCGGTACACGTTCGAGCACTCCGATCGCGTGTGCGAGTACTCGATGCTGATCGGACGAGCGCTCAGCCTCACCGAACGCCAGCTCGAAGCGCTGTACTGGACGAGCCGTCTCCACGATCTGGGGAAGGTGGCCGTCGACAACTCCATCCTCAACAAGCCCGGCAAGCTCACCCCCGACGAATTCGGGATCATGCGCCAACATCCCGAAGTGAGCGCCCGCATCCTCGCCAGCTTCTCCTTCGACGAGTACGACGCCGATGTCGTGCGCTGCCATCACGAGCGCTACGACGGGCAGGGCTACCTCAAGCGCCACCGCGACGACGTGCCGTTCGAGGGATTCATCATCGCGGTCGCCGACGCCTTCGACGCGATGACGAGCGAACGCCCCTATCGTTCGGCGCTGTCGTTCGCGGAGGCATTCGACGAGATCGCCCGCGGCACGGGTACGCATTTCCATCCCGAGCCCGCGTATGCGTTCCTCGCGGCGATGGGCTACGACTTCGAGCTGGGGCTGGAGCGGCTCGCCGAGGAGATTTCCGGGCTGGATCGGGCCGCCGTGGATGAAGCGGTTCGACGCCACAA
This sequence comes from Gaiellales bacterium, assembly GCA_038212015.1. Classification (GTDB taxonomy): domain Bacteria; phylum Actinomycetota; class Thermoleophilia; order Gaiellales; family SKUG01; genus JAGQUL01. The sequence goes on from JBBQUY010000013.1 coordinate 52,592, forward strand.
TGCGGTGTTCGGCGACGACATCCGCGCCGCCGACGCGGCGTAGGTGCAATCATCGCGTCGCAATAGTCACATCCACGCGTCCACGCGGTAGGCTGGCGGGCCGATGAGCAAATTCGAGGTTGAGAACGAGCAAGTGCAGGAGCGTGCCGTCGTGGCGGCGATGCTCGCGCAGGGTGTCGACGAGGATGCAGCGCTCGAGGAGATCCGCGAGCTGCTGCGCACCGCCGGCGTCGCCACGGGCGGAGTCGTGGTGCAGCGCCGCGTCGATCCGCATCCGACGACCTTCCTGGGGTCGGGCAAGATCGACGAGCTCAAGCGCCTCGTCGAGCACGAGGATCCCGACATCGTGGTGATCGACGATGTCCTGAGCCCCCGACAGCAGCGTGCGCTCGAAGACAAGCTCGAGCGACGGGTGCTCGACCGCACCGCGGTCATCCTGGACATCTTCGCGCTCCACGCGCATACGTCGGAGGGCAAGACACAGGTCGAGTTGGCCCAGCTCGAGTACAACCTGCAGCGCATGCGCGGACTCTGGACCCACCTCGAGCGCCTCGGCGCCGGTGGCGGCAATGCCGGTCCGGGCGTCGGCACCCGCGGACCAGGCGAATCGCAGCTCGAAACCGACCGCCGACTGGCACGTCGACGCATCTCGATCCTGCGCGGGCGCCTCAAGGACCTGCGCCGTACGCGCACCACGCAGCGAGCGAATCGCCAGGATTCCATCATCCCGAAGGTCGCGCTCGCGGGCTACACCAACGCCGGCAAATCAACGCTGCTCAACGCACTGACGGGTGCGGACGTCAGCATGGCCAACCGACTGTTCGAGACGCTCGATCCCACGACCCGTGCGTTCGAACGCAGCGGCCGCCGCTATCTGGTGACCGACACGGTCGGGTTCATCGAGCGCCTACCGCATCAGCTCGTCGATGCGTTCGCATCCACGCTCGAGGAGACCGTGCTCGCCGACCTCATCGTGATGGTCGCCGACGGCTCCCAGGACGAGGAGCGCCTGCATGCCCACCTGGAGGCCGTGCGCGACGTGCTCGCACAGGTCGGCGCGGGCGAGGTGCCCACGGTGCTCGCGCTCAACAAGATCGATCGCCTCGATGCGCAGCAGCGGGAACAGCTCCAGCGACGCCACCCCGACGCGGTGCTCGTGTCGGCCCGCGAGCAGCAGAACCTCGACGGGCTGATGGATCGCATCGCCAGCGAGTTCTCGAGCCGCTGGGAACACGTTGAACTGCTTGTGCCATACGCCGATGCGGGCATCCTGAGCGAGCTGTACGAAGCCGGCGCACCGGTCGAGCGCAGCGACGAGGAAGACGGCATCCATGCGAGCGCGCACCTGCCCAAGCGGCTCGTGTCGCGCATCGCGCAGTTCCGCATCGACGAGCCGACCGACCCCAGCAAGGCCCCGGCCTGATGCCCGATCCGGCCGAGCTGCGCGTACGACGTCTGCACCCGGATGCGGTGCTGCCGAATCGAGCGCATCCCGGCGACGCCGGACTTGACCTGGTCGCCACCGACGCCGCAACGCTCGCACCGGGTGGCGGGCGCGCTACCGTCGGCACCGGCATCGCCGTGGAAGTGCCCGACGGCTGGGCCGGCCTCGTGTGTCCTCGCTCGGGACTTGCCGCGCGACACGGCATCGGCGTCGTGAACGGACCAGGCGTCATCGACGCCGGCTATCGGGGCGAAGTGCGCGTGGTGCTGCACAACACCGATCCGAGCGAACCGTTCGTGATCACGCCAGGTGATCGGATCGCACAGCTCGTGCTGACGCCGGTGCTGCTCGCCGACGTCGTCGAAGTCGAAGAGCTCGCCACCGCGACGCGAGACGCAGGCGGCTTCGGGTCGACCGGCGGGTTCGGCTGACATGGCGCATCGTCCACCACGCGTGCGCGTCAGCGGCATGATCTGGCACGAGCAGCAGGTGCTGCTCGTACGGCAGGGACGCCCCGGACATCCGCGCTGGATGCTGCCGGGAGGTGGCGTCGATCCCGGTGAATCGCTCACCGTCGCGCTCGCGCGAGAACTCCGTGAGGAGCTCAACTGTGCGCAGGTGGCCGTCGCCGAACCATGTGCGCTCGTGGAGTCGATCGCGCCGGAAAGCCACGCCAGCGGTCGTCACCTCATCCACGTCGTGTTCCGTGTCGACGTGCCGGCACCTGAGAAGATCACCACCGGGCGAGCGCCGGGCGTGGAGGACCAGGCCGTCCAGGAGATCCGCTGGGTCGCCCGCGACGCGGTGCTCAAGCTCCCCCTGCATCCGCCGATCGGCGGGTACCTCAAGGGCTACCAGCCCGGCGGGGATTTCCAGTACTTCGGATCGCTCTGGGCGCCCTGAAGCGTCATCCGATCGAGAAGTCATCTCGATCTGCCGATACGAGCTGCATGTCCACCGAACATGCACACGTCTTCGCTGCCGGCGAGCCCGAGCATGGGTCTCCTGTCGACCAACACTCGTTGCATCTCGTACGAAATCCGGAACACTGGATTTCGTTCCCCGACCGCGTACCATCGCTCGCCCCGGTGTTGAAGCTCGACGACGCCCAGATCAGCGCTCGAGATCGGGCGACGATGCATCGCCTCGGGATGATCGTCGCGGCGGTCATCGTGGGGTTCATCGCGCTGCCACCGCCGCTCGTGGCGTTCGGATTCGTGGGCCTGATCACCTGGCTGATTGTGTATCACGTGCTCACCAATGCAGGTGCGACTACCGTGCTGTCTGCCTGGAGCGCCGAGCGCGGAATGGTACTCATCACGTCGCGGGTGCCTGGTGATGGCCGCTTCAGACGGCATTCATTGGACTGCATGCAGCCGGCGATCGAGACGCTTGCGGCGGCGGGGATGAAGTTTTGCCCGATCTCGTGCAGTGGCGTGTCCGGACGCCTGTGGAGTGCCGCGCCCGGCTCGATGCTCATCGATGTCGAGTACGAATCCGGTGAGCACGCGGGGATGATGTCGCTCGTATCGATCGAGCTGCCCGCGGCGGTCGCGGCGCGGTATCCCGGGTTGGCGATCTCGGTGTACCCACCCGGCCCGCTCGGCTCGATTTCGCGCATGGGCAAGGGGGCGAAGTCACGCTCGTGGCGGAGTCAGGAGTTCGAGGGGAAGGCGCCCCACGTCGAGGTGCGCGCGGCCCCGGGGCAGGCACAGGTCGCGCTGTTTGAATTGATGGACGTCCACATCCTTGAGGAACTCGCGCGTCGGGGATCGATCGCCTCCCCGCTCGGCTCCAGCTTCGTCGTCGCGCAAGGGCGGCTCGTGGCCTGGCGGGAGGGATCCTCGTTCGACTGCATCCGCGTGCGGATCCCGGCGCACGCGGACGAGGCCAAGATCGCCGAGGCCGACGCGCGTCTGGAGGCATGGCTCGACCTCGTACGCACAGTGCACCGCCGCCTGCTCGAGGAGTGCCAGTAGTGCTTGTTGGAGCTCGACTGGATCGGGACCGAACCGTCGGCCGTTTCAGCTCCCGGGCAAGCCGGCTCCGGCCGCAGGAACCCACGTGAACCGACCCGGCTCGACTGACGGCATGTCCGCCGCCGGCGTCGAAGGTGCGGAGTGCCGCTGCACGCCCTCGCGACCGAGCCATGCGGCGACCTGGGGGGCGAGCGCCGGTGCCTGCGGCAGCTTCGTCGATGCCGGTGTCGGGCCAGTCAGCCGTGCTGATGCATGAAGGAGGTCGCGCGGGGCCGGCGAGCGTTCCGTGGTCGATCGGCTGTCGACGACGATCGTCTTCGCCCGCTCGACCGGTGCGGGAGTCGCCATGGTCGAAACGCCGGGCAGTACCACGCGCGCGATCGGCGCTCGTGCGTCGGCTGCGATCCACGGCACGCGTCCTCCGACGAAGCGCTCGCGAGCGGCGTCGGGCGTGCGTCGCACCGAGCGAAGCCACGGCGGACGGATCGTCACCAGGTCTGCCGTCTGCACGTGCGCGCCCAGCAGCGCGAGCACCGCGACGGCGCCCCATACGGGCAGGTGACCCGGAATTTCCAGCAGCCCGAATTCGCCCACGGTGAGCACGAACGGCGCCCCGATCGCCAAGGCGAGCAGGTCGGGTAGGGGCAGCAGCAGCACCAGCAGCGCGAACGCGACTTCGACCGCGCCGAGCAGCAGCACGGTGGTGGTGGCGTCAGTGCCGAGCAGCAGACCGAGGTTCACGCGTGGATGCTCCTCGAGCACCTGTGCGGT
>JBBQUY010000014.1:0-53504 GCA_038212015.1 Gaiellales bacterium
TGCCATCATTGCCAGGCGCCGAAAGCGGACCCGTGATGCGTCCGGGAAGCCCAAGCTCCCCACAACATCGACGAAGCGATACATGCTAGCCGGACTGGCCGTGTGCGCTCGTTGCGGCGAGCGAATGTATTGCCGAAGCGAAGGTCACGTCCGACAGGACAAGAGCGTCACTCGCTCGTACGTCTGCTACCACGTCCATCTGCGCGATGGCCTCTGTGATGCCCCACAGGTCGATGCCGAAATCGTCGAGGCTGCCATCGTTCCTCATCTTGCGGAGTGGCTGAGCGACTTCGCCGGATACATGGAACAGGTCACGGCGGCGGCGACGATTGCATCGGCGGAAGTCACTCGCGACCTCAAGGCGGCCAGTTCAGAGCTTGCGAAGCTCGACAAGGCAGAGACGCGGCAACAGGACGCCTATGGAGACGCATTGGCGCACGAAAGGACCGACGAGGCTGCAGCCTTGCTCGCCGCGCTCACCCGGTTCCAAGCTCGCCGCGCCGAACTTAAAGACACCGTCGACAAGCTCGAAGCGCACCGCGAGAGCGTTGCGGCTCAAGCCTCCCCAACCGACCACCTAATCACCTACTGGCAAGGAATGGTCGAAAACATTCGAGGTCGGGTGACCCGCGACACCGACACGGCAGACCTCAATGCCGAGTTCCGAGCCATTCTGGACCGAGTAGAACTCGAGCGCATCATTCCCAGTCGAGGCAAGAACGGAAAGCCGCTGGCGGAGAATCCAGGCTCCGTGGTCATCGCCCCGTTCACCAAGTCGCTACAGCCCCTTGACCGCATCGACACCCCGGCGCGTCGACACCCAGTCGCCTATCCCGACCCGACGGACCCAAGGATGCTGTCCGCAGGCAACCAGCCAACCCCTCAGACCGGAACGAGGCTTCAGACCTACGGCACGCCTCACGCGCTCGGCGATGATGACAACGACGACCCAGAGCCGGAATCTCGGGGAACCTCTCTAGCAGCTCCTGCTTGCGAAACACGCGCCGCGGATTGCGCGCGAGCGCCGCCAGCAGCATGAACTCCTTCGCCGACAGCGTCACGGCCGTGCCCCCGACGAACACCTCGCGAGTGGACAGGTCGATGTTGATGCCCGCGACCTGCAGCACGTCGCGGCCCATCTGGATCCGTGTGCGGCGCAGCAGCGCGTGCATGCGCGCGACGAGCTCCGGATAGTGGAACGGCTTTGGCACGAAATCATCAGCGCCGCGCTGGAAGCCCCGCACGCGGTCGACCTCCTCGGCGCGGGCCGTGAGCATGATCACGGGAACGTCGGGGTCGAAGCGGACCTGGAGGGGGTCGGCGTCGCGGATCTCGCGGCACAGGTCGAAGCCCGTCGCGTCGGGCAGGCCGACGTCGAGCAGGATCAGGTCGGGACGGAACGCACCGAGCTTGGAGCGTGCGTGGGCGGCGCTCGGCGCGGCGTGGACGATGAAGTCGTCCGTCGCGAGGTTCTCGGTCAGGAAGCTGAGGATGTGGGGCTCGTCGTCGACGACGAGGATGACGGGGCTGTGCTCGGACACGCGTGACGACCTCCGGTGCAGGGTTCAGATGACCTCTGCGCACAGGATGCATGGCGATCACGCTCGCGATCAAATAGCACGTTGATCGTTTTGCAAGCACATTGCGTGCTTTTCACGTTTCGAAGATAGCTGCAGAACACATGTGTACAAGGAGCCCACACGCAGGCATTTCCGCCTCCTTCCAACCCGCCCCGAGGCGCGGTTCGCACGCACGAAGGTCGTCACACAATCGTTTGCAAGTCGCGCGAGTTGCGTGACGAGCGCTCGACCAGGGGTCGAGGGATCGCGGCGGTCAGTTCGGCGAGATCTGGAGCTTGTCGCCCACCCGGATGTTGAAGAACGCGGCCTTGCCGGGCGGCAGCTCGAGCACCGAATGCGCGTGCTTGCCGCCGCGCGCCATGCGCCAGGGCTTGAGGTCCTCGCACACGCGCACGACCTGCAGGTGCTCGTCGATGAAGATCGCGTCGATCGAGAAGCGCATGAAGAACATGTGGATCGACGTGCAGGGCGAGATCCACAGCCCCTCGCTCGGCGCCAGGCCCCCGCGCCCGAGCAGCCCGCGCATGCGCGTCCACATGGTGTCGGCGCGCCACAGCTGCGGGGTCACGACCTCGCCATGCAGCGCCACGCGGAAGGTCGAACCGTCACGCTCGTTCGCGAAGGCTCCCTCGGTGGAGTCATGTCGTGGAGTCTGGTCCAAGCGGCGGCTGGCAATCGGCGTCTGCATGGGGATCCTGCCCTGGTACGTGCTGGTGCGAACATGTGCCGAAACCTGTCGACACGTGCTGAGCGACACCGGGACGAGGCGATGCCTGTTCAGGTCCGTGTGCAGGTCTTGTGAAGGTTTGCGAACGCGGTGGCTGGGCCACAACCATCGGGTAACGAGCGAACCGACCGGAAGCGTGCAACATGGCTGACGAACAAACGCCACAGTCCGACCTGATCGACGATGCGATCAGGCAGGCTGAGCGGCAGCTCGAGGCGAAGCTGGAAGCCCTGCGCATGAGCGCGCTGGGCGAGCCCACGCCCTCGAACGCAGCCCCCGCCGACGATGTCGCGGTGCTGCGCCCGACCGGTGGTTCCGTGCCGCGCGCGAGCGAGCCCGCACAGCCGGCGCCCGCGCCCACCCCCACGCATGCGAGCGAGACGGCGTGGACGTCGCCGGAAGCGCCTGCGGACGTGCCGGATGCGTTCCCGTCCTCATGGCAGGAAGCAGAAGGCGACGACCTGACGTTCGCGCCGGCCGACTCGAGCGTGACGCTCGGCGGCAACGAGCTGTACGTGCCGGAGACCGAACATCCGCTCGACGAAGAGCCCGAGGCTGACGAGCCGGCGGGCGACGCCGACGAGGATGGCTCGACGCCGCTCGGTCGACTTGCCGCGTCGGTGACGGGCCTCACCCCGGTCTGGGACGACGAGGACGAGCCGTCGGTGGCGCCGCCGCGCCCGACGACGTCGCGCTCCTTCGAAGCACCCTCGGTCGAGGACCGACCGGAGCCGGTGCACGCCAGCTGGACCGGTCCGGGCGAGCGCGCGCCGCGCCGCGATGCGACGCCCGCACCGCGGGTGACGTCGCTGCCGAGCGAGGACGAGATGCAGTTCTGGGCGCACACGCGCACCGCGCTGCGCAACCTGCAGCAGGTCACCGACGGGATGGCGTCGCAGCTGACGGGCAGCATCTCGAGCGAAGTGGCGCGCATCGTTCACGAAGAGGTGCAGCCCACCGACCAGGCCGTGCGCACGGTCCAGCAGCAGCTCCAGCAGGGCCTGCCGCGCATGGCCGAGCACATCGAAGCGGTCATCGAGCAGTCGATGACGGGCTCGACCAACGCGCTGCGCCAGGTGCGCGACGAGATCCCGACACAGCTCGATCGCGTCGCGCGCGAACAGCACGCGACGCTGCGCGGCGAGCTCGACCGCCAGAGCACGAACCTGCACTCGGCAGTCCAGGGCGACGTCGCGCAGCTCGAGCAGTCGGTCGCGTCGAACGTGACGCGGATGGCGCAGGGCACGACCGAGGCGATCGGCCGTGTCGAGCGCGACGTGGACGTGCTCGGCGAGACCGTCGTGCGCTTCGAGCGTGGCGTGCACTCGGAGTTCGATCGGGTCGAGGCGCAGCTGCGCACGGCGATCGAGCGTGTCGAGCACAGCCTGCGCGAGGAGCTCGTCGAGCCCTCCGAGACGGTCAAGAAGCTTGACGAGGAACTGCCTGCGCGCTTCGGTCGCGTCGAGCGAACGCTCGTCGACCTGCTGCAGTCCACGCAGCGCGAGCTTGCGGGCGTTCTGACGAGCCTGGTCGATGCCAATCGCGCGTCGCTCGATCGCATCGCGGCGCTCGGCTCGACGCTGGACGAGGATCGCGCTCGCCGCACCGAGGACGTCGAGGTCGTCGTCGACACGGTCACCACCGGCTGGGAGGGACTTGCGGGTGCGATGCGCGCGCTGTTCGACCAGGCCGAGGAGAACTCGCGTCGCATCGCCGGGATCGAGCAGCGCCTCACGCAGATCCGCGATCTGGAGGGCGCGGTCGAGGGCACGCTCGACGAGTTCCGCCGCCACATGAAGGATCTGAAGCCGTCGCCGATCGTGGTGACCGTCTCGCACGACGAAGCCGAAGTGCGCAACGTGTCGCGTGGTGGCTGGACGCCGCAGGACGGGCACTGACACTGCCGGAAGGAGCTCGGGGTCGCTCGTCGAATCCAGAGCTACCACCGAACCCATTCCCACCCGCGGAGGGGGAGCCCAAGCCGGCTCCCCCTCCGTGTCTTCCGGGTCGGCTACTTCGGTGGTCGGCCGCTACGCGACCGCCCGCGAAGCTCCTCGCTCGGCAGCGATCGAGCAAGCTCGTCGCTGCTCTCGCTTCGTCACTTCGTGGCGCCGATCGCTTCCTGCAGTCGCTTGGCGACCGCGCCGCCGAGCTTGTCGCCATGGCCCCCCATGCCGCCGCCGATCGCGACGAGCAGCACGGCAACCGCGACCGCCAGCCCGACGTACTCGACGGTCGACTGTCCGCGTTCTCGAACGCGCGCGAGGCGCCGCGGCTCGGGGGTGGTGGGTGCGAGGGAGTGTGGAACCGGGGTGGTGCGCATCGGGTGACCTCCAGTGGTCGTCGTTGGGTGCACCGCAATGCTCTGCCTCCGCGTGTCACGAGATGCGCGCGCATCGTCACGAGTTCGTGCCGATCGACGCACGACTTCGTCACGGAGCGATCCGCACGGGCGCGCGCGATAGGGTGCGCGCGACCACCTCGCCGATCGACACGGAGCACGACATGACCGCCACCGCCCCCGCAGCCGATTCCCTCGCCGGACACCCAGACGTGTCGGGCGTGCCGCCGCTCAAGCGCGTCGCGGTGATCGGCTTCGGCACGATGGGCTCGGGCATCGCGCAGGTGTGCGCCCAGGCCGGTCTGGCCGTGCACGTGGTCGAGCCGAGCGAGGCGGTCATCGAGCGCGACATGGCCGGCATCACGCGCCAGCTCGACCGTGCCGTCGAAAAGGGCAGGCTCGAGCAGGCCGATCGTGATGCGACGCTCGCGCGCATCGATCCGTCCACCGACGTGTCCCACGCTTTCGACACCGAGCTCGTGATCGAGGCGATTCCCGAGCGGCTCGAGCTCAAGCTCGACCTGTTCCGGACGCTCGACGCATCGATGTCACCCGACGCGGTGCTCGCGACCAACACGAGCGCGCTGTCGGTCACGGAGATCGCCGCCGCGACCGAGCATCCCAACCGCGTCTGCGGCCTGCACTGGTTCAACCCGGCGCCCGTGCTGCCGCTCGTGGAAGTCGTGCGCGCCGAACGCACCGACGACGCAACGCTCGCCCGCGCCTACGCATTCGTGCAGCAGGTCGGCAAGCACCCGGTCGTGTGCCGCGACACGCCCGGCTTCATCGTCAACCGGATCCTGCTGCCGATCATGAGCGACGTCGTCAACCTCTGGGACCAGGGTCTCGCGAGCGCGCAGGACATCGACGACGCGTGCCGCATGGGCATGAACTGGCCGATCGGACCGCTCGCGCTGTGCGACCTCGTCGGCCTCGACGTAGCCGTGCATGCGTCCGACGCGCTCTACGAGAGCACGCGCGAGCCCAAGCACGCCGCGGCCCCCGCGATGGTGCGGATGGTCAAGGCAGGCAAGCTGGGCCGCAAGAGCGGCGAAGGGTTCTATACCTACTAGAGGTCGACGCGCGGCAGCTCTTCGTCTGCGCGCGTGCGCAGTCGCTCGGCATGCCGATGCGACACGTCGCGGATCGCGTCGTTCCAGCGCACCACAGCCTGGATCTGCTCGGGCGAGAACTGCGTCTCGACCTCGCGGAGATCTTCGATCCAGAGGCCGACCATCGAGTCGATGAGGCTCTCGGGACGCTTGGTGAGCGACAGCACCGTGCGGCGACGATCGTGCGCATCAGGTGTTCGCTGGACGTATTCGAGTGCCTCGAGACGGTCCGTGAGTGCCGTCACCGCTGCTCGCGAGAGCGGGATGCGCGAGCCGAGGTCGCTCATGGTCATGGGACCGTGTTCCCACAGGTGCGCGAGCGCGAGTCGCTCGTGGGCGTTGATCGTCAATCCGCGCAGCCACTGTGCAACGAGCCCTGACATGGCGACGCCCATGCGGCTCGTCGCGGCGACGACCTGCGAGGGCGTTGCGAGGCGAGCTGCGCCGCCAGGCAGCGTGTGGTTCGACATGGTGCTGGTACCCCCCGGTACGGTTCTGCGGCCCGCTGCTGATCGCGGAGGGCCATCGCGCAGGTTAGCAAATCCTCACTCTTCAACGAAAGTGACGATACCCACGTGTGCTGCGCCCCACACGTGATCGTTCGACGAGTGCCCGATAGGGCCGCTGGTCGGCGACCGGGCACTACCACCAGCTGGGCGGAGTCTCCCGATCGCGACGGGCACCAGACTGCCGCGCGCCGCCTCCGAGCTGGTCGAGCTCCTCGCGCGACATCTCGCGCAGTTCGGCCGCTTCCTCGCGTGCGAAGCCGCGAAGGTCGGCGAGCACGTCCACGACAGCGTTCCACGTGGCGGGATCGAGCGAGCGAACGTACTCCTCGACCCGATGGTTCCAGTGCCCGTTGATGCGTGCGAATTCCTGCTCGACGCGCTCGGTGACCTCGAGCAGGATGCGCCTGCGATCGGTCGGGTCGGGGACGCGATTGACGTAGCCCAGGCGTTCGAGGCGATCGGTGAGCGTCGTGACCGCGGCACGCGACAGCGGGATTCGACGACCGAGTTCGGTCATCGTCATGCGTCCGAACTCCCACAACGTGGAGACGGCCTGCATCTCGTGGGCATTGATGCCCCACCCGCGGCGTAACTGCGCCGTGAGTGCTTCCGTGGTGCTGGTGCAGCGCTGCAGGAACCTCGGCGCGTGCTCGACATCGCGACCAAGTTCTCGAACGTCCCGACGCATGAGCGCCACGACGTCCGACCATTGCTTTTTCTCGTGTGCGGCCGTCATCGTCCGCCTTCCCTACGCCTGGCCCGCGGCCAGCGCCTGGATCTCTTCGTCGGCCATGGCTCGCAGCCGCGATGCGTGCCGCTCGTGCAGCGCGCGCATTGACTGGAGGAACTTGTGGATGACGTCCCACTCCTCGTCCGCGAGCGTGTGAAGCACCTCGGACAGGTCGGCGCCCCACGGCTCGATGACGGGAACCATCCGCTCCGTGGCAGCTGGCATGAGTTCGACGACGGTGCGGCGGCGATCGGACGCGTCCGAGCCGCGGCGCACGAGGCCGTAGTCCTCCATGCGGTCGACGAGCGTCGTGACCGCGGCGCGCGACAGCGGGATCCACGATCCCAGGTCCGTCATCGTGAGCGGACCGTGTGACCACAGCGCCGCGAGCGCGAGTCGCTCATGGGCGTTGAGATCGAATGCACGACGCATCTGCGCCGTGAATCCGTCGAAGGCCGTTCCTGCGCGGAAGATCACGTCCGCGACTGCGGCAACGTCCTCCCTGGATGGCGCGGCAGCCCCATAGCTGGCCGCGGTTGACTCCATGGATGCGGTCATGCGTGCTCCTTTTCCCCCACCGAAGTCGCTGCCAGGATCACGGATTGCGACCGTCGAGCGTGAACGGCCATGAAAATCGTTGCGCCCACAACTGGCGGACGCGTTGGCAACATATCAGAACTTCGTAGGGGCACTTTCGTACGTACGTTCCAACGCGCAGGATGGATGTCACACACCTTCGACGACGGTTGCGAATTTCCTCGAAATTCGTGGTGAAACGGTGGATCGCGCTCATGCGCGGGCCGTCAAAAGCCCATGTACGGTCAAGCCGTGAACCGATGCTGCCGCTATGGTGAACGATCATGACCTGCGCGATGTGTCGGCATCGCAGGCAGGTGGGTAGGAGATCCTCGTCGAAATTCGGCGCACCGCTGCATGGGTATTCTCGACAACATCGGCAAGGGCAAGAAGACGAGCGGCACTCCGGCTGGACCGGGTGCAGCAGCTTCGTCGTCCTCTCGCACTGCGAGCGCTCGACCTTCGGGTGCGATGCCGGCGATCTCCGGCCGCCCCACGCGCCCCGGGAGCGCCAAGCCCACGGCCGGCAAGCCCGGCGCAGCCCCCGCAAAGTCGGGCGGCATGGCATCGAAGCTTCCCGGCAAGCGCCGCAAGAAGGGTGCACCGGCATCACCACGCGAGCGCATCGCCAGCGCCGCCGCGCCGCTGCACGACCGCCGCCGACGCCTCGTGGGCGCGCGCGAGACGACCCTGCGCGACCTCGGCGGGCTGATGCTCGAGATGTACAAGCGCAACCGGTTCCGCGAGGAGCTGCTGCTCGACAAGTGCGAGGAAGTGCTTGCGATCGAGGTCGAGATCGCGCACGTGGACCAGCGCCTGTTCCAGCTCGCGCCGCCGAACGCGGCCGGCATGCGCCCGATCGGACGCTGCGAGTGCGGCGCGCCGATCCATCCCGGCCAGAACTTCTGCGGCGTCTGCGGCCGCTCGTTCGCGACCCTCACGCAGGTGCGTTCGTGCCAGCGCTGCGGCGCAGGCCTGCGCCCCGGCGATTCGTTCTGCGCTACGTGCGGCTCGGAAGCGCCCGACGCCCTCCAGACGATCGAGGCCGCGCCTCCTGGCTCGCCCGGCGTGCCGGCCATCGATGCTGCGGCGATCGCATCGAGCGCCGTGGCCGACACGCTCGTCATGGACGCTCCACCGCTCGACGGTTCCGACGCTGAGCCCGCAGCAGACGCAGGTGCCGCACCGCCGGCTGGTGGGCCGTCGCCCGCCGCCGTCGAACAGGTCGCGGCCGAGGTCGATGTCGAGCTGCCGCCGATCGTGCTGTCCGGACCACCGGTCGACGCGCAGGCGCCGCCCGTGCTCGAACCGATCTCGGACGCAGAAATGGCTCCCGAGCCGGCTGGCCCGACGCCGCCGCCTGCCAAGCCCATGACCGAGCCTGCGGGTCTGGCCCAGCCCGCGCCGAGCACGGCACCGGCGGGATTCGACTGGTCCACGCCTCCGGCCGCACCGGATGCGGCGATGGACGCGGCGCTCGAGTCGCTCCCGACGAGCCCGACCGATCCCGAGACGCCGTTCGCTGGATTCCCGCTGTCCTCCACGGTTCCGCCGCCGCCGATCGTCGATCCGATCGACGTACCGCTCACCAGCTCGGCAGCTGCGAGCCCGGAATCACCGGCGATGCCGGAGACGCCCGCACCAGTTGACGCACCCGACGCCGGCGGGGATGCGGCGTCGTCCCGCGGTCGATTCGGGCGAGGGGGCAAGCGCGGCGCAGCACCTGATGCGGCGGCGAGCCCGAAGATCGCCAGGCCCAAGCTGCCGAAGGATGCGAAGGATTCGTCCGACAAGGACGCCGCGAAGGCAGCGAAGGCCGCCGAGCGCGAGGCAAAGAAGGCGCTTGCCGACGAGGCCAAGCACCGAGCCCGTGACGCCAAGCTGCGCGCGAAGGCCAAGGCGAAGGCCGCGCGCGATCAGCGCAAGCGCGGCGGCGATTCGTGACCGACGACGACCTGCACGAAGACGACGATTTCGTCGAGCCCGGGACGATCGGCGTCGGCATGGGGGGATCTTGCCCCGTGTGTCGCGCGCCCGTGGACCTGGGACAGGAGTTCTGTCTCGAGTGTGGCTCTCCGATTCGCTTCACGCCGCGCCAGCGCCGCCAACCTCGACCTGGGTCGCGCCCGGCGGCTCCTGCGGCCGTCGCGCCGCCGCGCAAGTCAGGTTTTCCCTGGATGCCGTTCCTGGTCGTGCTGGCGCTCGTCGGCGCGGTCATCGCGTTCGCGCTCGTGGATCGCGGCAAGGAAGACTCCAGCGCCAAGGACAAGGACAGCGGCACCGAGCCGGCACTGCCGACGATCACCAACTCGACCCCGGAAACCGAGACCTCGTCGACGGAGACGACGACCCTGCAGGACTGCGATCCCGCTCAGCCGCTCGGCGACACGCAGCCCGCGATCGTCGATGATCCCTCGCTCGATCCGAGCACGGACGGCGAACAGATCCCGTCCCTCAGCCCGGACGGCAGCGACGCGAGCGACCCGAGCGAAGATTTTGGCGGCTCCGATATCCCGTCGATCGAGCCGACCGAGACCGATGCGACGGTCACGGTCGATCAGAACGGCAACCTCTGTCCCGTGCAGGATGGGTCGACCGATGGTTCGGCGCCGCCGATCGATTCGCCCACGGACGGGTCGGATACCACCGACACCTCCGCACCAGGCACCGATCCCACGAACACGGGGTCGACGGGCGACTGGCCTGCAGGCAAGGACGGCTGGACCGTGATCGTCGCCGGATATCCCACCGCGGAGCGAGCCACGCAGCGTTCGGTGGACGTGCAGGAGGACGGCTTCGACGACTCCGGCGTGCTCTTCTCGACCGACTTCCAGAGCCTGTGCCCCGGCTTCCACGTGGTGTTCAGCGGCGTGTTCGATAGCGAGGCGCAGGCCAAGGGTCGACTCGACGAGCTGGCAGCCAACCCTGATTACGCGAACATGTACGTGCGCGAGGTCAAGCGATCGGGCACGCGTCCGTCAAGCTGCACGCAGGTTCGATAGCGGTTCGTGCCCGTTGTTCGGTCGGTTGATCTTCGTCGGTCGTGCTGCGCCACGTTCGTGGCCGTCGGCGGCCGCCGCCCTGCTGCGTCGATTCCGGCGTGATCATGAGCCTGCGATCCTCTCTCGGACAGCGAACGCACGACAGCACTTGCCAGTCGGCGCGATTCCCGTACAGTGGAGCTACGACGGCGCTCGCCAGGGTGGCCCGTCGTGCCAGGGGGAACGTGCCGAACGGCGGGGGGCCGGGGCACAGTCAGAGGCACCAATGTATCGATTCAGCCGAGCGATCTACCTCGAGACGCGAGAACTCATCGCGGGCGAGGACCTTGCAGAAACCACGGAAGCGCGTCGCCGCGTGCTGTTGGCCTGCGAGGCAACCATGGAGCGACTTGCGAAGGACAGCCGCTACTTTGCCGATCCGGCGAAGAGCCTGTTCTCCGACATCCGCTACTACTACCCGATCCGGGAGCAGGAGCGCGTCTACCACGTCGTGAAGACGTATCTGGCAGCTGCGCTGGTGTTCCTCGAGAAGGAGCAGGAGCGGGCGGTCACCGAGGGCGCGATGCTGCGCTGTCGCGCCCAGACGCGCAAGGGCAAGGCCTGCCAGCGCACGCCGCTGCCCGACTCGAACTTCTGCCCGTCGCACCAGCACCTCGCGAGCATCGTCGCCTAGCCGACGCATGCCCGAGGCGCGCGCGACGCGCATCGAACTTCCCGTGAGCCCGCTACCCGGCGGGCTCGCGTGTCTTCTCGATCCGAAGGCGCACCACGGCCGCACAAGACGACCAACCCAACGTTTGGTACTCATGCGGTCACATTCGTCGTGTTGGTCGTTGACGACGTTCCGGCCTGCGCGCGACCGCGCGCGAGTATGCGCGTGATACCCATCAGGTCGGACGCAGCGCGCGAATCTCCGCAAGTCCGTTTTTGAAACCTGCGAAGCGGCCACTGGCATGTCAGTTTTGTCCGCAACGTGCGGGGTTTTGCGGCCGAGCAAGTCTCGATCCCCTACCGTCGAACGGTAGTGCATGACTACCATCACCGCCGTGGATGTGGGAACGACGAGCCGCGGCGGGTGGGGAACCCGTTCAGCGGCTCGTCATTGAACAGAACTCGGGAGAAGGGGTACTTCATGACGCTCGAAAAGGAAAAGCTGGTCCGTCAGCTGTCGCTCGTTGCATTTCTGATGAGCATGAACCGGCCGATCACGGCGCGTGACGTCCGCGAGAGCGTCGAGGGCTACTCGCACATGGGCGACGACGCGTTCGCGCGCCGCTTCTACGCCGACCGCACCGACCTGCTCGGGCTCGGCCTGCCGCTCAACTCCACCCGCGACGACGACACCGGCGAGGAGCTCTACACGCTGAGCGCCCGGCAGTACATGCTGCCCAACCTGGACCTGTCCGACCGCGAGGTCACCGCGCTCAACTCGTGCCTGTCGCTGCTCGACGGCCAGTTCGCCTACGCCGAGCCGCTGCGCCTCGCACTGCAGAACCTCACGCTCGGTCGCGAGAATCCGATGACCGACCCGGCGCTCGCCTCCACCGAGGTCAAGCTCACCGGCAGCGATTACTCCCCCGAGATCGCCGCGCGCATCGCCAAGCTCGAGACGGCGATCACCAAGCGCCGCACGATCACCTTCAACTACTTCACGATGGGTCGCGGCGCCGACGAGGACCGCGTCGTCGATCCCTACACGCTCGTGTGGAACGGCGGCCAGTGGTACCTGGTCGGCTGGAGCCACGAGCGCCAGGACGTGCGCCAGTTCCGCCTGTCGCGCATCCAGGGCGAGATCAAGTTCACGAGCCGCAAGGAGCGTGACTTCGAGGTCCCCGCCGACTTCGATGCCACCGAGTACCGAACCCGCCCGACGTGGCAGTTCGGCGAGCCGGTTGGCGAGGCCGACCTGTGGGTCGACCCCTCCGCCGCATGGTGGGTCGAGCGTTCGTTCGAGCGCGCCGGCGAGGTCGTCGAGCGCAACGACGACGGCTCCGTCACGTTCCGCACGCCGTACGCAGCGGGCAGCTGGCTCGTCGGCTGGATCCTCGGCATGAACGGACTCGTGCGCCCGATGGGCCCGAGCGAGATCGTCGACGGCGTCCAGACCGCACTCGAGGAGATCGAGCGACAGCACGACGGCGCGCCCACCAAGCTCGCCGGCGAGCTGCCCC
The DNA here is from genome assembly GCA_038212015.1 of Gaiellales bacterium. Taxonomy (GTDB): domain Bacteria; phylum Actinomycetota; class Thermoleophilia; order Gaiellales; family SKUG01; genus JAGQUL01. The sequence continues at coordinate 12,749 of JBBQUY010000014.1, forward strand.
CGCTCGACATGCCCGACGTCGCCCCGCGCCGCCGCAAGCCCGTCGCACCGGTCGGCGCCGAGCAGTTCGCGCTGCTGCAGGCGCTCATGAGCGACCTGCTCGCATCCTGCAACCCGCGTGGCGAAGGCGAAGTCGAAGCCGCCGGCCTCATGGCGCGCTACGGACTCGACGCGAAGGCGCTCGGCGAAGCCGTCGACCTGCTCACGCTCGTCAACTTCGGCGCCGGCGCGTACGCGATGTACGCCGAGCTCGACGGTGACGTCGTCAAGGTCGACGCGTGGCCTGACGGCGAAGTCTTCCGACGCCCCGCACGGCTGTCGCCGCTCGAGGCGAAGGCATTGCTGCTCGCGCTCGACCTGGTCGGCCCGCTCGTCGCGGCAACTGCCAAGAGCGACCTCGACTCCGTGCGCGCCAAGCTCACGGAGGGCTTCGGCGGTTATGGCAGCCCCACCGTGCCTGCGACCGCGCCGACGCGCAGCGAGCAGCACGTGCTCGAGGAGCTCACGACCGCGATGAACAAGCAGCGCGTGCTGCGCATCGAGTACTACACGCAGGGCCGCGGCGAGCTGTCCGTGCGTGACGTGGAGCCGATGCGCCTGCAGCGCCTCAAGTCGCACTGGTACATCGTCGCATGGTGCCGCAAGGCCGACGACCTTCGCTCGTTCCGCCTCGACCGCATCAAGTCGCTCGACGTCCAGAAGGACACGTTCGAGATGCGCGACGTGGACCTGACGGGCTACGAGGCCGACACGCCCCGCACGCTGCAGGATGCGTCGCCGCGCGTCGCCGACGTGTGGTTCGCGCCGTCGGCTGCCGGCTACGTCGTCGAGAAGGGCGGGGACGTCAAGCGCCTCGTCGACGGCTCGGCCGTGCTGCACGTGGCCACGTCCGGTGACACCTGGCTGCTCGAGGAGATCCTCAAGTACCGTGGCCAGGCCGTAGTCACGACTCCCGCCGGTCTCCGCGAGACGGTCGCCACGCGTGCCGGCGAGCTGCGCTCGCTGCTGTCGCGCGTGCCGGTCGCCTGAGTTTCGTCGTCACGAGCATGGACGCTCACGCGGGGCACGGAAGCCCCCACGACGACGCATCGCCGGGTTCGCCCTCGCACGCGCGCGGGCAGGATCGGAGTGATGACGGAGAACCAGCGCGAGTCGTTTCGGATCGGTCCCGATTCGGACCTGAAGGCGGAGCTGTTCCACGAGGGACGGATCACGCCATGCCAGCTCGAGAACCTGAGCGCCGGTGGCGCGAAGGTGACGAGCGAGGTACGCATGCCCGCGGGCGCGCAGTGCACGCTGGGCGTGCGACTGGGATCGTCGATGCGGGCGTCGACCGCGATCCCGTATGTGAGCTTCCTCATGGAGGTGCTCGACCGCGACGATCCGGCCTCGGGGCCGGTGACGTACCGGCTGCGGAGCACGACCGCGCCGGGGTCGGACGAGTACGAAGCGGCAGCGAAGCTGGTGTTCGAAGCGCAGCGCCAGTCGCGATCGCGCGCGACGGGCACCGACGAAGCGAGCCCGATGGCTTCGGACGAGGAGCGTCGCTCGAAGCTGCGCGTGCCGAAGCGACCCCGATTCACGAAGCGATCGCTGCGCCCGGGGCCCGGTCCCGACTGATCGACGGAGTGGCCGCCCGCCAGCGCGGTAGCGATCGCGCACCGACCGCGTCCGGTGTCGATTCCATACTTTGGGACATGGGTGGAGCAGGGGCACGACACGTCGCAATCGCAGGCAACATGGGCGTCGGCAAGAGCACGCTGACAGCGGCGCTCGCCGACCGGCTCGGGGCCGATGCGTACTACGAGAGCATCGCGGAGAATCCGTATCTGGAGCGGTTCTACGAGGACATGAGCCGGTGGAGCTTCCACTCGCAGTTCACGTTTCTGAGCCAGGCATTCCGCCAGCACTGCGACATCCTCTCCACCGCGGACGTGAGCGTTCAGGACCGCACGATCTACGAACACTTCCACGTGTTCGTGACGAGCCACTTCGAGCAGGGGATCCTCGAGGAAGAGCAGTTCCGCTCGCTCGAAGACCACTTCCGCTCGCTCACGCGCGTGGTGCCGGGTCCCGACCTGATGATCTACCTGCGCGCGGGCATTCCGACGCTCGTGGAACGCATTCGGGGCCGTGACCGCTCGATCGAGGCGAACGTGCAGGTCGAATATCTGCAGGGCCTCGAGGATCGATACGAGCGGTGGATGGCCAGCTACGACGCCTCCGACGTGCTCGTGATCGACACCGACAACATCGACATCCACGATGGCGAACAGCGCGAGATGCTGCTGTCGCTCATCGAGGAGCGAGTCGCGGGTCGGTCGGCAAAGGCACCGTTCGCGGCGATGCGCCGTCGTCGCGCCGAGCGTGCGGAACAGCGTGCGCTGGCCGCCACGCCCCTGCCTGCCTGACGTCGCGCGATCGAGCTAACGGAAGCGGCCGAGCAGCCGCCCGGTCATGCCGCGAGTCTCCGGAGCGTCGAGCCGACGTCGCGTGACCGCGCTGTCGGCGATGAGCGCCGTCTGCGCGATGAGACGCCCGATCGATCGCGGGCGCGGAGCCGGCGCGGTGCCGGCCGGGACGACCGGATCTGCGACCAGTCGAAGATGGTCGCGTCGACGCGTCTCGTCCGACTTGGGGTCACGCGTGTCTCGAGGTGAATCGCTCATCACCTGCGTATCGGGCCACGTGGTGGCCGCGTTGCAGCGCCGGGCAGCGGGATCGTGCCGAGCTCACGGGAGTAGTCGACGTGCTGCACCTGCACGCGAAGCGGTCCGGCCTTCGGCGAGATCGGCAGCTTCACGCGGCCGTCCGCGTCGGTGACGGCGATCCACTCTCCCCCGGCGCCATCGGTGACGGTGACCGTCGCACCCGGGATCGCCGGCTGCGCCCCGGTCGCGTCGGCGTCGTCGTTGACGACGCTGATCGACAGTTCACCAGTCGTTCCGACGGCCGGAACGGCGCCTTCGACCTTCCAGTCGACGCTGCGCACGTAGACGAACCGCGTGCTCTCCTTCGTGCGCGCACCGTCGGCAGCGGCACGGTCGAGCGCCTCAAACCACCCGCCGACCTTCGAGACATCGGTGTCCTGTGTGCCCATGCCGTGGTCGGACGTCACCACGACGGTCGTCGAGTCCGCAATGCCGCGTTTTTCGAGCGTGTCGAGCATGCGCCCGATCTGGCGGTCGACCTGCTGGAGCGCGAGGCGAGCCTCGGGGTGGTGCGGTCCGAGCATGTGCCCGCGGTTGTCGACGAGCGTCAGTTCGACCACGCCCAGCTTCGGGGCGTTGTCCTTCGCGAAGAATGTCTCCGCGATCGCGAGCCCGGCGCCGTCCATCCTGGAGTTGGACTTCCACTCCTTGCTGGTCTTCACCAGTTCCTGGTTGATCGCGGAGCGGCCACGAAGCATGTTCACCGCGATCGACGCGACGTTGCCCAGGAGCGCCGGCAGCCCCTTGAGATCGAGCACGCTGATGTCGGCACCGCGCCCCGACGGCTGGTTGATCGCCATCGTTCGCGCGCCCGGGAAGCTGCGTTCAACGGCTTCGTAGAGCGTCTCGACCTTCGGATTCATGAACCTGCCGGTCTTGAGCGAGTTCTTGAAGCCGCCGTCGGTGATGAGTTGCTCGCGTTGGGTGGTGCGGTCCCACCAGGAGTTGTTGAGCAGCCCGTTGTGGCCCGGCGATGCGCCCGTGACGAGGGTGTTGTGGTTCGCCCACGTCACCGTCGGATACTGGGCGAGCGCGCCGTTGCGGAAGATCGTGCCGGCCGCCATCACGCGAGCGATGTTGGGGAGCGTGCCCTTGCCGATTTCCTCGAGCAGTGCGGTCTGGCTCACCCCGTCGACCGTGAAGATGAGTGCTCGCTGGGCGGCGCCGTACAGCGTTCCGCCCATGCGGGCATCCGCGATCGCGCCGGTGATGGAGCGTCCGTCCTGCCACTTGAGCAGCTGGGTGCGGCGCACGCCCGTGGCATTGGTACCCACGATCGGCTTCACGCCCAGCATGTCGGCGACCGTCGGCGCGAGATCCTCGTGGCGCACGAGGTCGTCGGCGACCGCCCCACGGGCAATGCCGGGTCCGGAGATGATGAGCGGCGAGCGCGACTGCGGCATGTCGGGGATGCCGTGCGAGCCGGCACCCGGATGGTTGGGGTCGCCACCCGGAGTCGGGATGTACACGAATTCCGGTGCGCGATCGTGGTCCCACAGCTGGGCGATGCGCCCGAGCATGTCCGGATAGGAGTTGCGTTCCTTCGGTACGAACTTGCCGTAGCCGCCCGCGGCGGCTGTCTCCTCCTCGATCGTGCGCAGGACGGTGCCGTCGACGTTCGGGATCGGGTTGTCGCCCGCCTGCGACACGACGACATAGCGGATCTCGCCGTCGGGGGTCGCCCAGCGCTCCCAGCGCACCACACCGGTGCGCGAGCGCAGCTCATACGTCTTCGACTCACGATCGTAGAACGCGAACATGTCGACGCCATTCGCCTCGAACAGGCGTTTCATCGCCTGTTCGGCGTGGGGTCGTTCCTTCGCCGAGATGCCCTGTTCGCCCGGCTCGACCGGCTCGAGTCGACGCGATCCCGGGGGCAGCTGCGCGTGCGTGTAGCCGAAGCTGGCGGAGGTTCGCGCCGGTGGATTCGATGGATGAAACGGCGCGCCCACGCTCACGCCCGGCAGGCTCGCTGCGCGTGGCAGCGAGCGCCGTCGGCGGCGTAGGGCACCTGTGGCGGACGTGGACTCCATCGTTCGAGATATCGCTTCACGACGGGACCGAAGCGGTGCTCGAGCGGTGACTGCGGCCGCTCCGGCCATGGCGTTGGCCGTTTGTGAGCGCGAAATGAGGCGCAGGTTCGGAAGCCATGAGGGGTCGATGGTCGGTGGAGGGAGCGAGACGGACGTCTGCATGTCTGTCACGTTGCTCGGACCGACAGCGGTCCGGGTCGTCGAACTGCCGATGACTCTCCTGCATTGACCCCGGATGCGCCCCTGGCCGCTGCACATGACGCCCACCATGCGTCGCTGCTCGGCGAAAGGACCGACCACATGAAGACCATCACGCATGAGGAGCTCTCACACGGGCTCCGAACACCCCTCACGAGCGTGCTCGGCTACGCCGGCACGCTGCTCGAACAGTGGGACGACCTCGATGAGGCCGCTCGCGTCGAATTCATTCGCATCGTCTATGGCGAAGCGCTCCGCATGGCTCACTCGGTCGAGCAGCTGGATCGTCAGCTGTATCACGAATTTGCAGTGAAGAACGCACGCTCGGGCGCGTTCAAGGGGCTCCACGGGCTGGCCGATGCGTCGTAGCGATGGGTTACGAATCCGCATTGCAGCGCGTAGGCGAGCTGCGTGCGCTGACCGGTGAGGCTCCCGTAGGGACCACCGCAGGCGCCGCAGCTGCGCCTGATGGTGCCTTCCAGTCGCAGCTCGCCCAGCAGCAGGCAATGCTGTCGATGGCTGGCGGTTCGGGTAATCCGACTGCGGCTGCAGCATCGCCGCTCGCCGAGTACGGCGTACCGCTGCTGAGCGTCGCCGATCAATATCGAATGCTCGGCATTCCCGTGCCGACCGCCGGCATGCCGGGCTTCCCGCCCGTTGGCGGTGGCGCGGTCGGGCAGCGGATGGTGCAGCTCGCACAACGTGAGATCGGCGTGTCGGAGACGAGCGGCAACAACGAGTCGCCGCGCATCAAGCAGTACCGCACGGCGACGGCCGGCGCGGAAAACACGCCCGGTCCATGGTGTGCGTACTTCGTCAGCTGGCTGGCCAGGGAAGCCGGTGCGCCGATCGGAGCTGGCGGCAACGGCACCGGCTACGTGCCGACGCTCGAGGCGTGGGGCAAGCAGGAGAACCGCTTCGTCGAGCACGGCAAGGGCCTGCCGTCGCCGGGCGACATCGTCATCTTCGACTGGGGCAGCCGCGGAACCGCCGACCACACGGGCATCGTCGAGCGCGTCGAACCCGACGGCACGGTCCATACGATCGAAGGCAACGCTTCCGACACTGTGATGCGTCGCGACTACGCGGCATCGACCAACGACATCGTGGGCTTCATCCGAGTGGGATGAGGGTGATGCATGCTGCGGCGTGAGCGACCGAGCGCTGCCGGGTAGCAGGGCTGCATGGCGCAGCTTCTCGTGGAGAACGACATCTACCAGCCTGGTCGCTGGACCCTGCGCAGCGACAACCCGAGCGTGCTCGCGGCGATCCCCGACGCGCTCGTGCAGGTTCTGGAACTCGGCGGTGAAGCGCTCGGCGCGTGGGCGCTGCACCCGGACGAGCAGCAGGGCCTTCGCGATGCTGCCTACCACGACGAACTCGGCGAGATCGGCGTGGGTCCGCTCGTCGAGGTGCGCGAGCTCGTGCGTCCGTGGCAGCAGAACGTCGTCTGGGTGGACCGCTATCACCTGCTCGTGGCGGCGGCACAGCCGACCCTCGGTTCGCGCCTGCTGGGGCTCTACGTCGGCTCCAAGGGTCGGATCGTGCTGAGCGTGTACCACCCCTCCGTCGCCGGCATCGTCCATGGCGAGCTCGACGGCATGCCGAACGAGAACGGGCGCGAGTGGGACCGGCAGCAGCACGTCGACAACGCCCGCTTCGTGCTTCGCTACGACCCCGACCAGCCCGGCGCCGTCCAGCTGCGCTGCGCCCAGCCGATGGCGATGGGCGTGCAGGACGCGATCGTGCGCCTGCAGCAGATGGTCGCGGGCTGGTAGTCGGGGTCAGACCTCGACGTCGTGGGGACGGCTCTCGACCTGGCCGGCCGGGGTGATGCGAACGAAGCGGGCGCGCTCGTGGAACTGCTCGAGCGACTTTGAGTTGGAGTAGCTCATCGCGCTGCGCAGGCCACCGGCGAGCTCGTTGAGCACGTCGTGCGTCTCGCCGCGATACGGCACGACGGCCTCGACGCCTTCGGCGACGACCTTGCCGAACTCGCCCGCGTCGCTTTCACGTCCGAGCAGCCAGCGCCGCTCCATGCGGGTGCTGTTGGACTCGGCGCTCGAATCCATGTCGGTGCGCTTCTTCATCGCGCCGCCGCTCGCCATGCCGCGATGGACCTTCACGGTGCGACCGTCGCGCTTGAGCAGCGTTCCGGGGCTCTCGGACGTTCCGGCGAGCATGTTGCCGACCATGATCGACTCCGCGCCCGCGGCGATAGCTTTGGACATGTCAGCCGGCATGCGGATGCCGCCGTCCGCGCACATCGGAATGCCCGCGTCGTGGCACGCCACCGCGCACTCCATTATCGCGGTCAGCTGCGGCACGCCGACACCGGCGACCAGGCGCGTGGTGCAGACCGAGCCCGGTCCCACGCCGACCTTGATGCCGTGCGCGCCTGCTTCGATCAGGTCGCGCGCGCCCTCGGGCGTGGCGACGTTGCCGGCGATGATCTCGATGTCGACCGTGCGCCGCAGCTCGCTCGTCGCCGCGATCGCGTGCTCGGCATGGCCGTGTGCGATGTCGAGGCAGAGCACGTCGGCGCCCGCCTCCGCAACCGCACGGGCACGGTCGAGGTAGTCGCCGCGTACGCCGATCGCCGCGCCCACGCGCAGGCGGCCGCGCGCATCCTTGGTCGCGAGCGGATACAGGTCGAGGTGCGCGATGTCGCGCATCGTGATGAGGCCTGCGAGCTTGCCGGCGTCGTCGACGAGCGGGAGCTTCTCGACGCGGCGACTCGCCATCATCTCGCGCGCCTGCTCGAGCGACGTCTCGCGCGTGCCGACCGTGAGCTGGTCGCGCGGCGTCATCGACTCGCGCACCGCGCCCTCAAGTCCGCTTGCGACGAGGTCGCGGCGCGTGATGAGCCCGAGCAGCTGCAGGTCGGCGTCGACGACGGGAAGGCCGTTGACGCCACGCGCGGCGAGCTCGTCGAGCATGCGGCGCACGGGCTCGTCGGGACCGATCGTGTACGGGTTGTCGATGACGTGGCTCTCGGCGCGCTTGACCTTGCGTACCTGTTCGGCCTGCTCCTCGATCGTCAGGAATCGGTGGACGATGCCGATCCCGCCCGCCTGGGCCATCGCGATCGCCATGCGCCACTCGGTGACGGTGTCCATGTTGGCGGCCACGATCGGCACCGCCAGAGTGATGTTCGGCGTCAGGCGACCGGTCGTGTCGACGTCGCTGCGGCTCGCCACGTCGGAGCGCTGCGGGACGAGCAGTACGTCGTCGAAGGTGAGGGCGGTCGGAAGGTCTGCATGGCGCATGGCGGTTGGTGCCTTTCTCGGCGTCGTTCCAGCCGCCAATGGTATCGCGTGACGGGTCCCCGTTGACGCACTCGACGTCTGGACGCACATTTGAGCCATCGCCGCCGGGTCCCTCCCCACAGGGATCCACCGTTCTACGCAGGTCGTGAGGGTCGGCACGCGTGGGCATCGCCAGAAGAGAGAGCCGCCATGGGTCTGTTCGACTCCATCAAGGACGCCGCGAGTTCCGTTGCCGACAAGGTCGGAGACGGAATCGACAAGGCCAAGAAGACCGTGTCTTCCATCACGAAGAAGGTGGAGGAAGCACCGGCCGCGATCGCGAAGGGCGCCGGCCAGGCACTCGAAGGTGCCAAGGAGCTCGGCAGGAACTTCGTCAAGGATCCCGTCGGCACGATCGCGTCGGGCGCCAAGCAGGCTGTGGAAGGCGCCAGGCACATCGGCCGAAAGGTCGTCGCAGGCGCGAAGGTCGCCGGTGAGTGGGCCTGGAAGCACAAGGGCGAGATCGGATTCTGGGTCGGAACGACCGCCCTCATGCTCGCGGTACCCGTCAGCGGCGGTGCGTCCGGGGCGCTCGCCGGCGGGATGATGGCCGCTCGTGGTGCTGCGATCGCCGCGAAGGTCGCCCAAGCGGGCCGCGTCGGCGCGACGGCCGTGAAGGTCGCGAAGACGGCAGCCACAGCGGTGCAGGCCACAAAGGGTGCGGCCGGTGCCACGAAGGCAGGAGCCACGCTGGCACGCACGGGTGAGGCGATCCATGCAGGTCGTGTCGCACTCGGTGGTACCAAGGCGGGCAAGGCGATGATGGCTGCGCAGAAGCCGGTCGGACATGTCGCGAGCGCGGCATTCGGCATGCACTTTGCGGATACGGCCAACAAATACCGCCAAGGCAAGGCATCCAACAAGGATATGGCGCTCGCCACCCTCGGCATGGCACCGATCGGCCTCGCCGGCTTCAAGGGCATCGCCAAGGCGAAGGCCGCACTGGCGAACAAGCGCGCGGCGAACGTCGTGACGAAGAGCATCGACATCGTGGCGAGCAAGACCGCCGTTGCCGGACAGGAGGCCGGTCGCGTCGCGCTCGGAGCGCCACGCGTGCAGGCACCGCAGACTGCCGGCGCAGCTGCTGCAGCACGCGACGATGCGGCTGCCGCCCTGGACAAGGCGCTGACCGTGCGACGACAGGCGGCCGTGACCAGCCGAGCAGCGAATGCCGACGACGCGGTGTCGGCCACCACGCTCCGCGACGATCTCCAGGGCGTCGCCGATCGTGCACGTCTCGCCCGCGAGCACGCGGACGACGCCGTCGGGCTCGCCCCCGAGGCGAGCCTCACCAGAACGGCACAGAACGCACGAGCCGAGCTCGACGATGCTGCCGACATCGCGCTGCAGACCAGGCACGACATCTCGCGACTTGCCTCCAAGCAGCAGCGAGCGGACAAGGTTGCCGACACGACCGGGGTGGTCGAGGAGCACGTCGCGAATGCGGGCCTGCATGCCTACACGGTCAACAACGGCATCAACGCCGCAGCCGAGGGAAACCGTGAGGGCTTCACGACGACCGACGGCAGCCTGCTACGCAATCTCGGCTGGATCGTGCTCGGACGGACCCAGCGAGCTGCGTGATCGTCCGATACGATGGTCGCGAGGAGCGGGCCGGATGGCTGCGGCGCGAGACGGCAACGTCGACCGTCGAGGAAAGTCCGGACACCGCAGGGCAGGGTGCCAGGTAACTCCTGGGCGCGGCAACGCGACGGAAAGTGCAACAGAAAGCAGACCGCCGATGGCCTCGGCAACGAGGCACAGGCAAGGGTGAAACGGTGCGGTAAGAGCGCACCAGCGTTCTCAGAGATGCGGACGGCTCGGTAAACCCCACCCGGTGCAACGCGAACAGGAGCGATGAGGCTGCCCGCCGAGCTCCGGGTCGCGGCTTGAGGCGCACGGTGACGTGCGCCCCAGATGGATGGTCATCACCGCCTTTCGGGGCGGGACAGAATCCGGCTTACAGGCCCGCTCCTCACGTCTCACACCCGCGCGATGCGGTACCGGTCAGCTGCGAAGCGCGTCGAATCGCTTGTCGTCGAGGTACTCGCGTGCGATCTGGTCGATCACGTCGAGCACGGCGTCGGAACGGAACGTCGCGTCGTCACGCGCCGATCGCGGCATGAAGTCCGCGTTGAGCGCATACAGGTGACGCAGCGCCAGTCGGACGAGTTCCTGCACTTCACGCTGACGTGCGGGCGTGTCGGTCGCGAAGGCGACGACGGCGCGTAGCGCCACGGGCAGCTGGGAATCGTCACGACGAGTTGCGTGCAGCACGTGCTGGACCTGTTCGAGCACGCCGAGCGCCTCGGCCGGATTCGTGCTGCCGGCCATGTTGCCGTGGAGTGCGAGCAGCATGCTCCGGCACGCAAGACGGATCTGGTCGTCCTTGAGCCCCTCGGCGTGTCGCTTGAGCGCGTTGCGGCTCGATCGGACTGCGATCTCGAGCGGCTGCTGCTGATTGGCCGCGCCGCCGCGCCCGCCAGGTGCGCCACCGGGTCCACGCCGAGGTCCGCCTGAGCCGCCGGGACCGCCGGGTCCACGTCGCTGGCCGCCACCGCCAGGGCGACCCCCGCCGGATCCGCCGGATCGACCGCCGCCCCCCGCTCCGCCGCCGGAACCGCCACGTCGGCGTCCGCCGCCGCCACCGCCGCCCTGGCCGCCACCACCTGCGCCACCGCTGCCGCCTTGGCCGCCGCCCTGTCCGCCGCCTCGCTGTCCGCCTCCGCTCATGTGCGGATCATCGCAGGCTCAGGCCTGAATGACGACCGGGGTACCTGCTCGAAGCAGTGGCTTGAGCCGCGCGAGGGCATCTTCGCTCACGCGAAGGCACCCGGCGCTGGCCGCCTCACCGATGGATCCGGGCGCGCCCGTCCCGTGAATCGCCATCTGGTCGCCGCCCGTCCAGCCGGCAGGCAGGTTGGGCTGCACGGTCGACATGCCGAACGCGTAGGTGCCGAACGACGCCTGCTGTGATCCGGGCACGGCCACGCGGTCGGTGACCCAGAAGCGCCCCTTGGGCGACGGCGAACCCGGACGACCGATCGCGCTGCGCACCGAAAACAGCTCGCGACAGCCGCGGTACACGCGCACCCGCCGATCGGAGAGATCGGCGACGACCATCGTCGACGTGGTGCGGCCGGCGAAGCCGTCGATGCGCACCCATCCTGCACGAGTGACCGGCTTCGACCAGGGCAGGGTGACGCGTCCCCAGCGACCGTCCTTGGACACGGCCTGGACCCACGCCGTCATCGACTGGCCCAGATAGCGGCTCGTGGCAGGCATCGTGCCGAGTGCGCGCCCGTTGGGAGTGGCGTGGATCACGGAGTCGCGGGTGACCTGCACGGTGCGATGCGGCTGCGCACACGTGACCCCGCCGACGCGACGCACGACCGGCGCGACGACCGGATCAGGGATCGGCGGCACCTCGGTGACGGGGGCCGGCGTCGCCGCTTCCGGGGCCGGCGTGCCGGCGTCGGCCACGAGCGTGCCCGGAGCTGCTGCGGTCGGGCTCGTTCCAGCGCCGACTGGCAGCGCAGCGTTGGCGGCAGGCACGAGCGCTGCGCGCCGAGCCGTGTCGACCTGCAGGATCGCGATGCCCAGACCGGCGGCGAGCAGGACGAGCACGGCAATCCTGCGAATGTGGAATCCGTTGTGCTGCATAGTGTCCAGACTTGGATCGGCGCAACTCCGAACGCCTTGAGTCGGCCCACTAGCATGTTGAATATTTGCAAGACCCGCGATCTGGCCGCGGCCGATACGAGCGCGTCGGACGGGCCGCTAGCGCGCGGCCGTGTCGCCGTGCTGCTCGCGACGGCTCGCCACGAGCTGGTCGGCTGCCGCTGCGAGGCGTCGTGCGTCCACCACGCCGAGCCCGGTGCGCTCGTCGGCACCGGGGCGATCTGCATCGCGCACGAGCGTCGGCAGCACCGATCGGACTTCGTCGAGGTCCGGTGACGCCTCGCCGCGATCGTGCACGGCCTGCGCGAGCAGCGCGACGAGCGACGCGACGATCGGTGCAGCCGCGCTCGTGCCGGCAAAGCCCCGGTCCGGCCCCCCGGTCGTATCGGCAGTGCCACCACCGAGCGCCGTCGACCGGATGTCGACGACCGGCGCAGCCACGTCCGGCTTGGGAAGCCCGGTGCGCGGCGATGGGCCGGTGCTGGCACGCGGATGCCAGGCGAAGGATCGGTCGACACCCCCGGCGGCGATCACGTCGGGAAGCTGCGCGGGGACGGCGATCGTGCCGCCATCGTCGCGTGCGCCGTCGTTGCCGGCGGCAGCCACGACGACCGCACCCGCCGCCGCGATCGTCGCCATCGATCGGTCGTAGTCTCCGGCCGGAACGCCGGGTGCGTCGAGGATGCCCCAGCTCGTCACGAGCACGTCGGCACCCCGCGACCCATCCTCCGGCGCGACCGCGTCCTGCAGCGCCCGGATTGCATTCGCGCGCTGGGTGTGTCGCGAGGCCAGGTCCTCGCCGTGATGGTCGCCGAACCCGGCGCCGTAGGTGCGCGAGCTGATCAGGTCGACGCCTGGAGCAAGTCCGGTGCGCGTGCCGGCCACGATCCCGGCGACGAATGTCCCGTGGCCGCTGCGCACGGGTACGTCGACAAAGCGGTCATGGATGCGCCCTCGGCGGAGCGCGGGCGCAAGGTCGGGGTGCTGCGCGTCGGCGCCGGAATCGACCACCGCCACGCGAACGCCCTCGCCGGTCAGCCCGGCACGGTGGGCTGCGGAAAAACCGAGCTCGCCGGCGAACCACTGCGGGCCGGCGTCTCCCCGCGCAGACGTGCCCACCTCGCGGTCGAAGCCGGGCGCCGCCACGCCGCGAGCGCCGGGCGGAAGGTCGGCCGGATCGAGCATTCGCGCGCCGGCGTGCTGCAGGAGTTCGTCGACGGCGCGGGCGGCGTCCGCGACGCCCGCCGGAACGTCGATGCGCACGATTGCGCTGCCGTCGATCCAGAGCCGGTCCCGAACGTCGATGCCGGCGGCGTGCAGTCCGGCAGCGTCCAGGTCTTCGCGTAGCTGCCTGGTCGTCGCTGCGACGCCTGCGTCGGTGGCAGCTCGCATGCGCTCGAACGTAGTGCCGCGGCGCGATTCGCTGGGCGCTGCGGCGCGCAGGTCCTCGAGACGAACAGCGGGAGCGACGCGCAGCCATGCCCAGCGCTGCTCACGCGCATCAGTGCCAGGTGCGGAGCCAAGCTGCATGCGTACATGCTGAACTCCCGCGCGCAAGAATGGGAGCACTGCGATCAGGTATGGCCGCTGCTGACCCTAGGCCAGCACCTTTTGGACCGCGTCGAGGACACGCTCGGGCTTGACCGGCTTGATGATGTAGTCGACGGCTCCGGCCTGCAGCGCTCGCAGCACCGTCGGCTTGTCGGTGATGGCCGAGCACATGATCACCTTCGCATCCGGATGACCGTCGAGGATCTCGCGGAGCGCCGTGATTCCATCCTTTTCGGGCATCGTGATGTCGAGCGTGGTGACGTCCGGCAGGAGCTCGCGGTATCGGTCGACCGCCTCGACGCCGTTGGCTGCTTCGCCGACGACTTCATGGCCGTGCTGGGTGAGCAGATCCCGGAGGACGTGACGAATGAACATCGCGTCGTCGACAACGAGAACTCGTGCCACGGCTTGCTCCCTCTGGGTACTGCGCTCCTGCTGGACCGGACCCGGGACAGGTAGACGCTCCCGGGGCATCGGCAGGCTACCTGCAGCCTTGAGACAACGCAGCGCGAACCAAGAATCGGTAGGTCAGATGGCCCGCATGACTCCAGTCACGATGCCGGCGATCTCGACCTGGTCGGTGACGATCGGTTCGTACGCGGGGTTCTCGCTGTGCAGCTCGACGTGGCCCGCGCGGCGTTCGAAGCGCTTGCACGTCGCCTCCTCGTCGTCGCCGACGAGCGCGATCACGATCTGGCCGTTGCTCGCATCCTTCTGATGGCGCACGACGACCCAGTCACCGTCGAGTATGCCCGCGCCTTCCATGCTGTCGCCGCGCACCTTGAGCAGGAACGAGTCGCCGGAACGCGTGAGCTTCTTCGGGACCGGCACGTACTCTTCGACATGCTCGTCGGCCAAGATCGGCGCGCCCGCCGCGACGCGGCCGAGCAGCGGCATCGTGACGCTCGCGTCGACGTCGACGTTGCCGACGCTCCCGGCACCCGTCGACGGGACCGCTGCAGGTCCCGTGGCGCCCACGGAACCACCCGCGGTCGCATCGATCCCAAGCGATGCCGCTGCCGGCCCCCACTTGAGTGCGCGTGGCTTGGTGGGGTCGCGCTCGATGATCCCGGCGCGCTCGAGCGCGGCCAGGTGCGAGTGCACGGTCGAGCTGGACGCCATGCCGAGCACCTCGCCGATCTCGCGGACGGTCGGAGGGTAGCCGTGCTCGGCCGTGTGCGAGCGCAGCACGTCGAGGACTGCCCGCTGGCGGTCGGTGAGTTCGGGTGCGGTCAGCGCGGAGGAATCGAACATACGTTCTACATGGTACCCGATACGGTCGGATGCTATCCTTCTCGCGTGGCCCCGCCTCGCGCGGGGCCGCATGTTCGACACGCGCACGTGGCGGAATTGGTAGACGCGCCAGGTTGAGGGCCTGGTGGGCTTCACGGCCCGTGGTGGTTCGAGTCCACTCGTGCGCATCTCACGCGAAGGCGTCCCCCCGGGGGCGCCTTCGTCGTCCTAGGGGGAATTGTCGGATCTCCATCGAATACGACGGCATGGACGATGATCGCGCGATGACGAATCCGGCCCTCGACCTCGCAGCACGCGGGAACGGACAGTGGTGGGGCATCGCCGCACTCGTCGCGGCGATCGCGGTAGCGATCGGCGCCGCGATCGCAAGCCTCACGGACAGCCCCTCGTTCGCAGGCACCGACAGCATCACCACGGCATGGCGCCTCCAGTACGCGATCAATGAGCTGGCGCTCGTGCCCGTGCTGCTCACGGTCGTGGCCCTGCTCGTGGAACGCAGTCGTTTGCTGCCGTTCCTGGCCGCCGGCATCTGGTCAGCCGCCCAGGTCGTCGAAGCCGTCTCGACCTTCGCAGACAGCAGCAACCTCGCCTGACGCGGCGCTCACTGACCCGGGTTCGGCGGCAAGCCCGTCGTGGGATCCACGCCGCCGGTGCCCTTGGATGCATCGCTCGGGCGCACGACCTTCTTCTTGATGCCCATGCCCGCGGCGCGCTCGGCCTTGATCTGATCGATGATGAGCGCCGGCGTGATCGTGCCCGGCGCGCCTTCCGGTCCGGGGAACCAGCACGCCATCTGGTGGCCGGGGTCGCCGTCCTTCATCTCGAGCGGCGGCATCTGCTGCTTGCAGATCGACTGCATCTTCCAGCAGCGCTCGTGGAACGGGCAGCCGGGCGGCGGGTTCTGCGGGCTCGGCACGTCGCCCTTGAGGATGATGCGGTCCTTGCGGCGCGCCACCTCCGGGTCGGCGACCGGGATTGAGCTGAGCAGCGCCTGGGTGTACGGGTGCTGCGGATCGGCGTAGAGCTTGTCGGCCTCGGCGAGCTCGACGATCTTGCCCAGGTACATCACCGCCACGCGGTTGCTCACGTGCTTGACGACCGCCAGGTCGTGCGCGATGAACATGTACGTGAGCGAGAACTCCTTCTGCAGGTCCTCGAGCAGGTTCATGACCTGGGCCTGGATCGACACGTCGAGCGCCGAGACGGGCTCGTCGCAGATGATGAGCTTCGGCTGCAGCGCGAGCGCACGCGCGATGCCGATGCGCTGGCGCTGGCCACCCGAGAACTCATGCGGATAGCGGTTCGTGAACGCCGGGTTCAGGCCGACGATGTCGAGCAGTTCCTTCACGCGCGCCTTGCGCGTGTCCTTCGTGCCGATCGAGTGGATCACGAGCGGCTCGGCGATGATGTTGCCCACCGTCATGCGCGGGTTGAGCGACGCGTACGGATCCTGGAAGACGATCTGCAGGTCGCGGCGAACCGCGCGCATCTGCTGGTTGTTGAGCGTCGTCAGCTCCTGACCCTGGAACACCACGCTGCCGGACGTGGGCTTGTGCAGCTGCAGGATCGCGCGACCTGTGGTCGACTTGCCGCAGCCGGATTCGCCGACCACGCCGAGCGTCTCGCCGGGCCACAGGTCGAAGGAGATGTCGTCGACGGCCTTCACGTCGCCGACGTGCTTGGCGAAGATCGCGCCCTTCTTGATCGGGAAGTACTTCTTGAGGTTGCGCACCTGCAGGATCGGCGGCGCCGAGTAGTCGGGGCCGTCCGTGGTCGAGGTCTGTGTTCCGGTGGTCACTGTCATCAGGCCATGCCTCCCTGGCGGCGGGGAACGAGCCCGAGCTCGGCGCGTTCGATGGCGGGGTGCCAGCAGGCCGCGACGTGCTCCTCGTCACCGTCGACCGGTGCGATGAGCGGCGGGAAGCGGTCCATGCAGATCGACGTTCGGTACTTGCAGCGCGGGTTGAACCGGCAGCCGCTCGGCGGGTTGATGAGGTCTGGTGGCAGGCCGGGAATCGACTCGAGGCGCTCGCCGTCGATCTCGTCCTCGAGCGACGGCAGCGAGCCGAGCAGCGCTTCCGTGTAGGGGTGCTGCGGGTGATCGAAGATCTCGTCCGTCGGCGCGTGCTCGATGATGCGGCCCGCGTACATGACCGCGACGCGGTCGGCGACCTCGGCGACCACGCCCATGTCATGGGTGATCATGATGACCGCGGTGCCGAACTCCTTCTGCAGGTCCGCGATGAGCGTCAGGATCTGCGCCTGGATCGTCACGTCGAGCGCGGTGGTCGGCTCGTCGCAGATGAGCACGCGCGGGTTGCACGCGAGCGCCATGGCGATCATCACGCGCTGGCGCATGCCGCCCGAGAACTGGTGCGGATATGCGTCGAGGCGCTCTCGAGCAGCCGGGATCTGCACCGCTTCCATCAGCTCGAGCGCTCGCGCTCGCGCCTGCTCCATGGTCATCCCCTTGTGGTGGATGAGCCCCTCGGTGAGCTGCGTGCTGATCTTCAGGACCGGATTGAGCGACGTCATCGGATCCTGGAAGATCATCGCGATCTCGTTGCCGCGGACCGCCTGCATCTCCTGCTCGGAGATCTGCACGATGTCGCGTCCGTCGTAGAGCACCTGGCCGCCGGCCACGGTGCCCGGTGCCTTGATCAGGCGCATCACGCCGAGCGACGTCTGGCTCTTGCCGCAGCCGGATTCGCCGACGATGCCGAGCGTCTCGCCCTCGTCGACCCAGTACGACACGCCGTCGACTGCCTTCACGACGCCGGCGCGTGTCTGGTACTGGACCTTCAGGTCACGAACTTCGAGCAGTGCCATCTTGTGCGTTGTTCCCCTCGCGAGCTTCGGCCCCTACCCCGGTATATCGGCAGGTACGGGCCTGTTCGTCACACGATGTCGTGTGCGTGTCCCTGCGGGACGCCAACTCCCTCGTTCGGACGACTCGAGCGAGCTCGGTCGTCCCTCATTCCGGTCGTTGGTTCGCCGGCCATCGTCAATGCACCTGCCCACGCGGGTCGAGCGCGTCGCGCATGCCATCGGCGACCGCGATCGCCGACAGCACGGTCGACGCGATGAGCAGCGCCGGCACCCAGATCAGGTGCGGCTGCGAATCGATGTACGTATATCCGTTCTCGGCCAGCACGCCCCATGATGCATCAGGTGGCTGCACGCCGAGGCCCAGGAACGACAGGAAGGCCTCGCCGAGGATTGCGTTGGGGATCTCGAGGAAGATGACGACGACCATCACGCCGATGGTGTTGGGCAGCACGTGGCGCGTCACGACGCGGCTTGCCGAGGCGCCGGCGGCGAGCGCGCTTTCCACGTAGTCGTTGGACTTGAGGCTCAGCATCTGGCCGCGCATGATGCGCGCGGACGTGAACCAGGCGGTGATCGACAGGGCTGGAACCATGTACACGATCGGGTCCGCATCCGGGTACTTGTCCTTCATCACGGTGACGGTGATGATCGCGAACGGCAGGTAGGGCAGGCCGTAGAGCGCGTCGAGGAAGCGCATCATCGCGTTGTCGAGGCGGCCGCCGACGTAGCCCGACAGCGAGCCGTACGTGACGCCGACGGCGAGGATCACGATCGACACCGCGAAGGCGATCGACAGCGAGATGCGTGCCCCGATCCACGCGCGAAGCCACAGGTCGCGGCCGAACGGGTCCGTGCCGAAGGGGTGCTCCCAGCTGGGCGAGAGCTCCTTCTGGTCGTAATTGATGCGCGTCGCCTCGGTGGCGTCGCCGAACATCGGGACGATGATCGCGAGCAGCACGTACGCCACGAGCAGGAAGAGGCCGGCCATCGCGGTCTTGTTGTGGGAGAAGCGCCGCGACGCATCTCGCAGCAACGATCGCTGTTCGCCTGCCACGCCGCCAGCGTCGGTGACGTCGAACGCCTCGACGCGCGCGCTCCAGTTGCCGGCGAGGTCGCCGAGCTCGCGCTGCGCCTCCAGCCGAAGGTCGGCGACTTCCGACGCCGCTGGCGGCTCGTTGAGCGGATTGCCCGGTGCCGCGTCCGGGTTGCGCGGCGGCTTAGTCATGCGACACCCGCGGGTCCAGCCACGCGACCACGAGGTCGACGAGGAGGTTGAGCACGATGATGAGCGCGGACAGCAGCACCGTCGTGGCGAGCACCATGCGCGAATCGATGGGCTGCTTGAACGCCTCGATGAACTGGTCCGCAACGCCGGGCACGATCATGATCCGCTCGATGATGAACGAGCCCGTCAGCACGAACGCGAACAGCGGACCAGCGTTGGTGACCGTGGGAATCATCGAGTTGCGCAGGGCATGGCGAACGACGGTGCGGCGCCACGGCAGGCCCTTGGCCCGCGCGGTCGTGATGTATTCCTGCTGCAGGGCTTCGAGCATCGACGCACGGACCAGGCGCGTGAAGTACGGCATGATCGCGAGCCCGAGCACGGTGATCGGGCCGACGCGATCCCACCACGAGTTCCAGCCGTAGGGCGCTTCGAACTGCAGCACGCCGATCGGTGGCGGCAGGTACACCTTGCCGGAGACCCACAGCGTCGCCACGACGAAGCTGGGGAGCGCGAACGCGGCCGTCGCCACGAAGGTGATCGCGTAGTCGATGAGGCCGTTGTGTCTGAGCGCTGAGATGACGCCGAGACTGATGCCGACGATCGCGGCGAACGCAAATGCCAGGCCGCCGAGCAGCATCGACGTCGGCAGCGTGTCGAAGACGATGTCGCGCACCGGGAAGTTGCCGGGCTTGGTCGACAGTCCGAAATCGCCCTGCACGAAGTCGGTGAGGAAGTCCTTGTACTGGGCAGCGGCCGACTTGTCGAGCCCGTAGAGCTCGCGCAGGTTCTGCTGGACGCTCGGAGCCATCCTCGGGTTGTTGAACGGCTCGTACGGCATCGCCTTGACGAGCACGAAGGCGAGCAGGGACGCCAGCAGCAGGACCGGGATGGACCACAGGAGGCGGCGCAGGATGTACGTGACCAAATCGAGCGCTCCTCGGCTCACGTCGGACGGGATGGACCTACCCGTCAGTACGACGTGTCAATCGGGCTTCGTCCGAATTGACGAGGGGACCGCCGGCCGAAACCAGCGGTCCCCATCGTCACTGAGTCGTCGTAGCTGGTGCTACTTCTTCTCGTCGCTGATCGCGAGGTCCTCGTAGTAGAGCATGCCGCTCGCGGAGAGCTCGAACGGCTCGCCGTCCTGCAGCACGTACGTCGCGACGATCGTGTCGTTGGTCGGCTGGTACAGCGGAGCGGCCGGCATGTCGCCTTCCGGTCCGGTCAGCTTCGCCTCGAGCTCCTTGTAGATCTCGAAGCGCGCGTCGGGATCCACCGTCGTGAGCGCCTCTTCATAGACCTCGTCGAACTCCTCGGAGCAGTAGTTCGACGAGTTCAGGCCTGCCTCGACGTTGTCGCAGGTAAACAGCTGGTACCAGTTCTGCGCGTCGGGGTAGTCCTGGATCCAGCCCTGGAGGACGACGTCGACCTTCTTGCCGACCGGCGAGTAGCCGAGGCCGACGGTCGCGAGCACGTCACCCGGGGTCGGGTTCAGCTTCGCCTTGACGCCGATCTTGGCCCAGTCGCTCTGCATCTGCTCGGCGATCTGACCGGCGTTGCCGGAGTCGGACGAGAAGTAGATGTCGAGCGTCTCGCTCTCCTTCCAGCCGGCTTCCTCGAGCAGGCCCTTGGCCTTGTCGATGTCAGGACCTTCCTCCGCACCGATGAACTCCTGCGCACCCTGCGAGAAGACGTCGAAGCCGGGGATGCCGTCAGGAGCGACGGTGTTCATGGGCTTGTCGCCGCGCTTGGAGATGTTCTCCACGATGCTCGGGCGGTCGATGCCGATCGCGAGTGCCTGGCGCACCTTCGGATCCGACAGCTCCGGGTTGGTCGTGTTGAAGTACGCGTACTGGGTCTCGATCGACGGACGCGAGACGTAGTAGTCCTCGCCCTTCACGCGGTCGATGTCAGCCGAGTCGATCGCCGTGCGCATGAACGCCATGTCGATGCGACCGCGCTCGAACTCGCGCAGTGCGGTCTTCGGCTCGCCGATCATGCGGAACGTGATCTTGTCGAGCTCGACGTCGTCCGCGTCCCAGAACTCCGGGTTCTTCTCGACGACGATGCGCTCCTTGGGAGCGTACTCGGTCATGATGAACGGACCGCTGACGACGATGTTCTCCGGCGTCGTCCACTTGTCACCGAACTTCTCGATGACGTCCTTGCGCAGCGGGACGAACGTCTGCAGCGTCATGAGCTGGTCGAACCACGGCACGGGGCGCAGCAGCTTGAACTCGATCGTGTGCTCGTCCGTTGCCGTGACGCCGATCGATTCGGGCTTGCCGTCGGTCAGCTCCGGGCGGTAGTCGGCGGTGCAGTTCTCCTTCGCGTCCTTGCCGGAGTTGTACTCGCACGCGCCGACGATGTCGAGCATGAACGAGGCGAAGTAGGCACCTGATGCCGGATCGAGCGCGTGCTGGACGCCGAAGACGACGTCGTCCGCGACGAGCGGCTTGCCGTCACTCCACTTGGCATCGTCACGGATCTCGACCGTGTAGGTGAGGCCGTCCTCGCTGATCTCCGGCAGCTCGGTCGCCAGGAACGGCTCCATCTCGGTGCCGTCCTCGTTGAAGCGATAGAGGTTGACGAACATCGCGTTGAGGCGATTGACCGAGTCGAGGTAGGCGACCTTCGGCGGATCGAACACGCCGGCGTCGGTCTCGTCACCGATCTGCACGGTCAGTTCCTGGGTGGGGGCAAGGTCCTTGCTGCCGCTGCCACCTTCATCGTCGTCGCCACCGCAGCCGACCGCGACGAACGCGGCGGCCACCAAAATGGCGGTCGAAGCCAACAGCTTCTGGAACTTCACGGACACGGGATGCCTTCCTCTCGTTTGCTCACACGGGCGTCGACGCGCGACGACGCCATACGTCATCGAGGTCATTCGCCACCACACCGCAGCGCTCCTACCCAGAGTTGCAGATGTTGAACGCGAAGCTGCGAGGATCCGCCGTTTACGGCGGCTGCGGATCAGTTGAAGATCTTGGCGAGCGTGAGCGTCGTCGCCAGGTACAGCAGCGCGGTGATGACCGTGAGCCGGTCGAGGTTGCGCTCCATGACGTGCTGGCCGCCACCCTGACCGCCGCCGGCGCCGCCGCCGATCGACCCGAGTCCGCTCTGCGCGCCCGAGTGCATGAGCACCAGCGCGATCAGTGCGATCGAGAACAGGACGTGAAAGAAGATGACGATGCCGTCGACCATGCGCCGCAGGCTATCAGCGAGGGCGGCTGGAGTCGACCGCGACCGGCGTGCTCACGCACCAGCTGGTCGATAGCGCACGAGACCATCGTCTTCACGCGCGCGCACGAGGCGTCCGTCGAATCGTGCTCGCTCCAGGTGCGCGAGCGATTCGGTCGTCGCGAATCGCTGGTTCGCCGGGTCGGGTCGCTGAGCTGCGAAGACGTGGGCGAACACCAGCCGAGCGACATCGTACGCCGCGGCGGCGCCCAGCTCGGAGACCGCCCCGACGCAGTCGTCGATGCGGTCGTGGTGGTGCTGCACGAGCACGCGGGCGCGGGCGGCAGCATCGGAGAACGGGTCGCCGTGGCCGGGGAGCACGAGCGTCGGGTCGAGCATCGCCACCTTGATGAGCGATTCGAGGTATCGGGCGAGCGGGTCCTTCTCGTGGCGGGGGAATCGACCGACCGCGGGTGAGATGCGTTCGAGCAGGTGGTCGCCGGCGAGCAGCAGGCCGTCGCCGGCGCGATCGTGCAGGACCAGGTGGCCGTCGGCGTGCCCGGGCGTGAACACGACGCTCCACGTGCGGCCCGCGGCCTCGATGCGGTCGCCCTCCTCGAGCGGCTCCCAGGCGTCGTCGGGCGGCAGGTCGACTGCCATGCGCGCGAGGTCGGCTTCGTGGCGGAGCCGCTCGGCGACGTCGGCTGGCAGGCCGTGCTCGTGCAGGTGGGCGTCGATCGACTCGAAGTAGGAGGCCATGCGGCCGCGATCGCCCCAGACGTCGGGTGCCTGCTGGATCGTCGACTTCGAGGCAAGCAGCGGCGCACCGGTCAGCCGGTGCAGCGCACCGGAGCCGCCGATGTGGTCGGGGTGATGGTGGGACACGACGATCCGGCACACGTCGTCCGGCGTGCGGCCGATCGCGGTGAGCGCGGCGCGCCAGAGCTCGGTGGCGAGCGGGGCAATGCCCGTGTCGAACGCGGTGACGGAGCCGTCGGCATCGACCAGCAGGTATGCGTTGACGGGGTCGACGCGGACGTGGAGCGGCACCTTCACGCGCCAGATGTCAGGGGCGACCTGGTCAGGCGGCTCGGACAGGACGCCGGCTGCATCGTTCGTCGTGGCGTCGAGGCTCATCCACGCCAGTGTAGCCGTACGGGTGGCGACGAGCCCGGGTCCGGCGGACGAGCGGGTCAGCTGGACCAGATGGTGCCGGTGCCCTCGTGGGCTGCGGCGAGCGCGGCGCGGGCATCGGCCCACGTCGCGGCGTCGAGCGTGGCGGCCTCGCCGTTCGAGTTGCCGGTGCGAACGACGTAGAGCACGCCGCGAGAGTCACGCTCCGAGGTGTTCGTGACGAGTTCGGTGACGTCGCCGCCGGAATCGACGACGATCGTGACGACGGGAAGTACCGTCGCGGTGACGGTGACGGCCGCGCTGGCACCGGTCGAGGGCGCGGACGCCGCGGGCGCGGTGCCCTCCAGCTTCGCGGCGAGCGCGGCCGAGGTGCGGAATCCGTAGGTGCCGGGATGCTGCGCATCTTCGCGAGGGAGCACGGCGGGCGCGCGGAAGGGCGCTGCCGCGGGCCCGGCCGATCCGTCGTGGGCCAGGCGCGCGGAGGCAACTCCGGCGAACGTTCCGACGAGGACGGCAACCGCGATGGCTGTGGAGAGGAGGCGTCGCATCAGGTCGAGTGAACCACGGATCCGGGTGATCCGACAAGGGCTGAATTGCCCGCGATGACATCGGTTCCACGCGCCGC
This sequence comes from Gaiellales bacterium, assembly GCA_038212015.1. GTDB lineage: Bacteria > Actinomycetota > Thermoleophilia > Gaiellales > SKUG01 > JAGQUL01. The sequence goes on from JBBQUY010000014.1 coordinate 36,480, forward strand.
GTCGCGAAATGTGCCGAAACATGGCCCCTTCAATGCCGCTCCGGTCAGCGATCGAGCGCGATCCGCAGGGTCACGATCGCGCCCGCCGCGACGGCGACGTCCACCACGCCGTCGGTGATCGAAGCCGGGCCGAGCGTCGTTTCGTCGATGCGTGCGCGCTGAACCTCGCGCACGCGTGGGCCGACGGTCAATCGTGCACGCGCGCCACCGGAACGCGTCGAGTCACCGCCATGCACGGTCGGCGCCCACCAGCGAGCGATGAGGTCGCCGCTTCCGTCGTCGGCGAGCTTGAGCGCGGATGCCACCACGCCCGTGCCGCCGACATCGATGCCGAGCGTGTCGATGCGCGCGCGGGCATCCTCGGGCGTGATCGCCAGGATGTCGCGGGCGCGCGCGATCGCACCGCTCTCCATGACCGTGCGGCTGTCGAGGCCGTTGCCGGGCTCCTGCGACGAGTCGATGCCGAACGCCTCGAGCAGCAGCGGCCCGGCGAGGAAGGCACGGGCGTCGTCGAACGTTGCGTCGATGCCGACGGCAAGGTCCAGGCGGATCGGACCACGACACTGCGCACCAGGCGTGGCGAGCGCCGGACCGGCATGACCCGGGCGGCCGGCGATGTCGTCACGACTCAGCCAGCCGACCGACCGCAGGACGGTCAGCTCGAGCCGGCCAGCATCGGCCTCGTACTCGTGGATACCGCGCCCGGCGAGCAGGACGCCGCCCGCGCGAACGGCACCAGCGCAGTGGTCGAGCTGCGTCGGTGCCTGCCGCCAGGCGACGTCGGTGGCGGCGTGTCGCACCGGGCGCTCGATGACGGCGAAGTGTCCAAGCGCCTCGACCACGCCGTCCGTGTCGAGCCCGTCCACCTGGGCGCGCAGGCGCAGTCGATGGTCGTCGGCCTGATTGTCGATGTCCACGACGAGCTGCGCCGTGGCGCTGGTCTCGCTGACGCGGACGCGAGTACGGATTTCGTGGCACGTCGTGTCGGTGGCGCGGGCCGCCCGGTCAGCCGTGAGCGAGACGGGCAGCTCGAGCACGTGGATCACGTCGAGCTCGGCGACGCCCGGTCCCGACATGCGAGTCGTGACGCGATCGATCGTCGCGACCAGCTCCGAATCGCCGGCCACGGCGCCAAAGTCGTACTCGTCGCCGGCGTCGCCCTGGTCGACCCAGTCGAGTCGCACGACGCGTTCCACGCGCACGAGCTCGAGCGCGCCCTCGCGTACGCGCGCATGTAGGTCTCCTCCGCGCACCTCGGTGTCGGACACGACATCGGCGCCGCCCCCGCGCTCGAGCTGCGCGAGCGGCACGAGCCGTCCGGGGCGACCGGGAGCGATCGCGACGGAGCTACCGTCGGCTCGCGCGGCGATGCCTCCCAGTCCTTCGGAGTCGTGCACGACGGCCTCGGTGCCGAGCTGCAGCGCGATGCGCAGGTCCTCCAGCAGCGAGTGACAGGTCGCGTCGACGCGGAGCGATCGGGCAGGCATCTCCAGATGCACGTCGTCGACGGAGCAGCCGCCGATCGAATCGTGCGGATGGTTCTCGAGCACGAGCCGCCAGGCATGGCGCACGAATGGCAGCACATCGCGCAGTGGCCGCACGCCGGCGGCGACGGCGGTCGCCATGAGCGGTTCGACATGGCGTTCGAGCAGCGTCTGGATGCGGTCGTTGTCCTGCTTGAGCGGCACGCGTGCGGAGAAGATCGACGACAGGATCGGCGCGTAGCGTGAGCCGCGCAGCTCGCCACGGAAGCGCTCGAACGCTCGACCGTCCTGCTCGAGGCGGCGCTCGGCGTCGCGCACGGAGCCCACGTAGGCGTCGAGGCCGGTGATGCGGACGTCCGCGCCCGGCAGCAGCTCGCCGAGTCGGTCGACGATGAGCGGGAGCTGCTCCTGGACGGTCTCGTGGTCGCAGCCGGCGGCGAACAGCAGCGCGTCGGCATGCGCGTGCTCGATCAGGTGTGGCACGAGCTCCCGGACATGGTCGTAGCCGGATGGATCGTCGGCTGTGTTGCCACGGCCGAGCGTCTCGGCGTTGCAGTACCCGCTCGTGTACGGCGATCCCTGCACCAGGGCGAGCACGCTGTCCTTCCCGGACAGGGATTCCCAGCGAAACTCGTTCCCGGTGCGGGCGTGCTCGTCGCCCATCCCGCGCGAGAAGATGACGTTGTCGATGCCGAATCCGCGCAGGATCGCTGGTAGCTGGGCGACGTGCCCGAAGGGGTCGGGCAGGTAGCCGACGGCGAGGGGGTCGCCGAAGCGCGATGCGATGCGTCGGCCTTCGAGCAGGTTGCGGACCATCGATTCGCCGGAGACGAGGAACTCGTCGGGCAGCACGTGCCAGGGACCGACCTCGAGGCGCCCGGCGCCGACGAGCCGTCGGATCCGGGGCTCCTCCTCCGGGCGGATCGCGAGGTAGTCCTCGAGCACGATTGTCTGTCCGTCGAGCACGAACGTTGCGAATCGGGGGTCGGAGTCGAGGACGTGGAGCACGCGGTCGACCATGCCGACCAACTGCATGCGGAACCGCTCGAACGTGCGGTACCACTCGCGGTCCCAGTGCGTGTGCGCGTACACGTGCACGCGCCATCCCTCGCTGCCGGGAACCGGTGGGGCGGCGATCGCCATGGGTTGCAGATCAGGACCGGGGAGCGTCGAAGCTGTCGTCATGCGCGTGATCCTAGGCGTCATGCCGGCCGCGCCGGCGGGCGATGCGGACGCCTGCCATTGATTTTTTTATGAGATAGGTGCTTCTTGGCGATTCGACCTGATCGGTCGAGCAGCGTACGATCTCGCCATGCTCCTCTCCCCCGTCACCGCAGGTCCCGCTTCACTCCCCACCGAGTCCGCATTCGCTACCCCCGAGCCGCCGGCTCGCTGGTCGCGCTTCTGGACGAGCCCGATCGCCAAGGTGGAGTACGGCACCGGGAGCCGCATTCCGCTCTGGAGCGAAGCCACGATCCCCGCCGAGCGCGGCCTGACCGGCGAGCGCCGCCCCGGGGTCACCTATGGTGGTGCGACCCTGGAGGCCGCGATCGAGGCAGCTCACTTGCTCGCTCGTGAACCGGTCGAGCTGTCGTTCAGCTTCCGCAACGGTCGAACCCGCACCACGCAGGTCAATCCGGCGATTGCCGTGCTGCGTGACGCGACGGCGGGCGCGTTCTGGCTCGCGCCGCTGCACACCACCGTGCGACTGCGTGACCAGTGGCTCGATGCGCCGCACACGATCGACGGCCCCGCGTTCGAGGGTGCCGACGCGCTGCTCAGCTCGGCCACCGTGCTGTCGGCCACGCGCGACATGGTCGCGGTCGTCGGCCGTGACGCCGTGCTCAAGCCGGGCGTCTGGGCCGATGCTCCCGACGACTCGCTCGATCGCGACTGAGCTCGTCAGCCCGTAGCGGCGTCGTCGAACCCGGGATCGTCGGCTGCCACGACGTCGAACGCGGCGAGCTCCTCGTAAAAGCCGGTCGTGTCCATCACCGTCTGGACGTAGCCGCCGTGAGCGGCGCGCCAGCGCCAGGCCAGGAACGTCAGGCCGAGCAGCGCGCCCGCGATGACGATTCCCGTGCCGCCGGCGACTGCCGCAGCGTCGACGGCTTCGTCGGCCGCCCAGAGCAGACCGAAGGACGCTGCAAACAGCAGCGATCCGGCGAGCGTGGCGGTGCGAAGCTTCATGTCATGAGCGTGCGGCGGCATCGAGGTCCGGTCAAGCGGGGTGCGGTCTGAGGCTGCATCGGCACGAACCGGGCCGGAACTTGAGCGAACCACCTCCCCGCCGATGCGCCGCCGGCGCGCCGCGAGCGCTGCTGCGGAGCGGGATTGCTAGCATTGACCTACCCTCGGCGTTGCCCCGCCCATACCCCCATAGGAGCTCCTTCCCTCGATGGATGCGACCACCACGGCGCCCCCGGCGCTCGACCTGCTCTGTGTCAACACGATCCGCACGCTGTCCATGGACGGCGTGCAGGCTGCCAACTCGGGTCATCCGGGAACGCCGATGGCGCTCGCGCCGCTCGGTCACAGGCTGTTCACGCGTCACATGAAGCACGATCCGTCTGCTCCCGACTGGGCCGACCGCGACCGCTTCGTGCTGTCGTGCGGTCACGCATCGATGCTCATCTACTCGCTGCTGCACCTGTCGGGCTACGAGGTGTCGCTCGACGACCTTCGTAATTTCCGCCAGCTGCACAGCCCGACCGCGGGCCATCCGGAGCGCGGCGAGGTCCCGGGGGTGGAGTTCACGACCGGGCCGCTGGGCCAGGGCGTGTCGTCGGCCGTCGGCATGGCCCTTGCCGAGCGCATGCTCGCCGATCGCTTCAACCAGGGCAGCCACACGGTCGTCGACCACTGGACGTGGGTGCTCGCCTCCGACGGTGACCTGATGGAGGGCGTCGCGCAGGAGACCGCATCGCTCGCGGCGCACCTCGGGCTCGGCAAGCTCGTCGTGTTCTGGGACGACAATCGCATCACGATCGACGGCACCACCGAGATTTCCTTCACCGAGGACGTCGCCGCGCGCTACGAAGCGTACGGCTGGCAGGTGCTCCGCCTCGACGACGTCGACGACCTCGACGCGATCGACGACGTCGTCGCGGAAGCTCGTGGCGACGAGGCACGCCCGACGCTCGTCGTCACGCGCACCCACATCGGCATCGGGTCGCCGCGCCAGGACACGCCGCAGGCGCACGGCGAGCCGCTCGGCGAGGAGAACGTGCGCATCACCAAGAAGAACTACGGCTGGCCCGAGGACGAGACGTTCCTCGTGCCGGACGAGGTCCGCGAGTCGTACGCATCGGTCGCGGAGCGAGGCGCAGTCGCGGCATCCGCTTGGGACGAGGCGATGGCCGCGTTCGGCGCGGAGCATCCCGAGCTTGCCGAGGAATTCCGCCGACGCATGCGGGGCGAGCTGCCTGACGGCTGGGCAGAGGACCTCAACGCGCAGTCGTTCGAGGATGCCGGTGCCGCCGCGACGCGCCAGTCGAGCGGTCGGGCGATCAACCTCGTCGCGCCGCGCATCCCGGAGCTCGTCGGCGGCAGCGCCGACCTCGCCGGATCCAACCTCACCACGATCAAGGACGGCGGCGAGGTCTCGGCGGCCGACTTCTCGGGCCGCAACCTGCACTACGGCATTCGCGAGCACGCGATGGGCGCGATCACCAACGGACTGCACGCCCATGGCGGCGTGCGCGCGTTCGGCGGCACGTTCCTCATCTTCAGCGATTACATGCGACCGGCGATCCGCCTCGCGGCGCTGCAGGGCCTGCCGTCGATCTTCGTGTACACGCATGACTCGGTGTTCCTGGGCGAGGACGGTCCGACGCACCAGCCGATCGAGCAGATCGCGTCGCTGCGCGCGATGCCGAACCTGCTCGTGCTTCGACCGGCCGAGGCGAACGAGACGCTCGCCGCATGGAAGGTCGCCCTGGAGCAGAAGGATCGGCCCGTCGCGCTCGCGCTGACGCGCCAGAAGCTCGAGCCGTTCCGGTACGGCGGTGATTCCAAGCTGGCCGGCGAGTCCGTCGTTCGCGGTGGCTACGTGCTGCGCGAGGCCACGGGCGGCACGCCCGAAGTGATCGTGATCGCGACCGGCTCCGAGGTGCACCTCGCGCTTGCCGCCGCGACGCGGCTCGAGGAGGACGGAACCCCCACGCGCGTGGTCAGCATGCCGTGCCAGGAGCTGTTCATCGAGCAGCCGCGCGAGTGGCGCGACCAGGTGCTGCCGCCCAGCGTGCGAGCACGCGTGTCGGTGGAGGCGGCTGCGACGTTCGGCTGGGAACGCTTCGTCGGCGATGCCGGCGAGACGGTCGGCATCGATCGGTTCGGCCTGTCGGCTCCGGGCGACCAGGCGGCCGACGCGCTCGGCATCAACCTCGATTCCGTGGTGGCGGCCGCGCATCGCGCGCTCGCGACCGTGCACGGCTCGAACGAAGGGTGACGGACATGCAGCAAACGATCGCCATCGGTGCCGACCACGCGGGGTACGAACTCAAGGACGAGGTCGGCCGGATCCTGCAGGCCGCCGGCTTCGAGGTGCTTGACCTGGGCACCAATGGCCCGGAGAGCGTCGACTACCCCGATTTTGCGGCGGCGGTGGGTCGCGCCGTGCAGGATGGCCGCGCGTGGCGCGGCGTGGTGGTGTGCGGCTCGGGCGCGGGTGCATGCATCGCGGCGAACAAGCTGCGCGGTATCCGCGGGGTACTCTCACACGACACCTACAGCGCGCACCAGGCGGTCGAGCACGACGACGCCAACGTGCTGTGCATGGGCGCGCGCATCATCGGCGGCGCGCTCGCCGAGGAGATCGTGCTCGCGTTCGCACGTGCGGAGTTCACGGGCGAGGAGCGCCACCAGCGCCGCCTCGACAAGGTGCTCGCCCTCGAGGCGAGCGAACAGGCAGACCAGGAGCACGCACCAGCATGATGAGCCGCGCGAATGATCGACTGACACGCCTCGCCGAACTCGGTCAGGCACCATGGCTGGATTCGATCAGCCGCGACTGGCTCGACTCGGGCGAGCTCGACACGATGCGCGACCGACTTGCGCTGCGCGGCGTCACGAGCAACCCATCGATCTTCCAGGCGGCGCTCAAGTCGACGACTTATGACGCGGACGTTCGTCGTCTCGCGGAGGAAGGCCTCGACGACCGTCAGGTCTTCCAGCACCTCGCCACCGACGACATCCGCGCTGCGTGCGACGCATTCGCGAAGGTCCATGCGGCGACCGGCGACGGGTACGTGTCGATCGAGGTCGATCCTGACCTCGCGCACGACACGGAGGCGACGATCGCGCAGGCCCACGAGCTGTGGGCGACCGTGCGTCGTCCCAACCTCATGGTGAAGATTCCCGCCACGGAGGCGGGACTGCCTGCGATCGAGCAGGTCATCAGTGAAGGCATCAACGTCAACGTCACGCTCCTGTTCGACGTGGGCGTCTACTCGCGCGTGCGCGAATCGTGGCTCCGTGGCCTCGAGCGACTGCACGCCGACGGGGGCGACGTCGCCGCGCTCGCGAGCGTCGCGTCGTTCTTCGTGAGCCGCGTCGACACCAAGGTCGACGGGATGCTCGACGAGCTGGACGGCGAGGACTGTCGCGAACTGCGCGGTACCGCCGCCGTCGCCAACGCCGTGGTCGCGTGGGCGGACGCCCAGAAGCTGTACGAGGATCCGCGCTGGACGCCGCTCGCCGCCGCTGGCGCGCAGCCGCAGCGACTGCTGTGGGCGAGCACCGGCACCAAGGATCCGAGCTACTCGCCGACCAAGTACGTCGACGAGCTCGTCGTGGAGGGCACCGTCAACACGATGCCGCTGGCCACGCTCGAGGCAGTTGCCGCCGGCACCGGCGACGTCGTCGTGACGATCGACGACGCTCGCGTCACTCGCGCGCGCCGTGAACTCGATCGCCTCGCCGAGTGCGGCATCGACATGTCGCGGGTCACCGATGAACTGCGCGACGAAGGCGTCGCCGCGTTCGTCTCGTCCTTCGACGGCCTGCTCGCCGACGTCGCGTCCAAGCGCGCTGCGGTCACGAGCTGACGCATCAGAATTGCCGCGGGGCCCGACACAGGCGATGTCGGGCCCCGAAGCTGATGATCGGACGGGTGCCCCCGCGCCGATCGTGTGGCTGAGCGTATGTCGTCCCTCCGGATGAAGGTGCCTGTTCGGTAGTCGCGAGAAGCCTGGGGGGCAATGTCGCGCGAACGTGGCTCCGGTTGAGAGGGTCGCACCCGGTTTGCAGGCGGGACGACGAACTCGGCCATGATCTTCCCGAGACGTTTGCAGGCGCTCGGGAATGCTTGTCGTGTGTCGCTATCCGCGCATTCGCTCCATGGCCGCGGCCAGGCGAGCGACCGCCGGATCGTTGACGCTCGTGATTCCGGTCGCGCCCAGGGGCGAGATCGGCGAGGTGTACGAGGGCAGCACCAGACCGGAGCCGGTGATTGCCTCGCCACGTGCATTGGTGGTGATCGTCAGCGGTGAGCTCGGTGCTGCCGGCGCGACGACCGCTGCGGGTGCGGCGACCGGGGCGGCGACCGGCGTGGCCGGAACCGGGCGCTGTGCGTCGGCGATGAACTCGGACACGGAGCCGGTGAACTTGCGCGGCGACGTGCCGGGCTGCCAGTTGGACCCGATGCCCGTCCCGCCACCGGTGACGGTGGTCGGTGCTGCCGTCACGGCACCTTCGACGGTGTCCGCGGCGGCGACTGCGCCGCTCGCCGGCAGTGCCTGCGTCGTAACCTCGGCGATCTCGTCCGCGCTGGCGGCGACGGCGCCGGCGATGTCGTCGGCGTGCTCGGCGACGTCGTCGGCGACCTTCGGCAGCGCCGCGAGCCACTCGGCCTTGACCGCATCACCGGCGGCGACCTGCGCCATCCGGAACGAGTCTTCATCGATGTAGCCGGCGAACACCTGCTTGGCGACGCCGGGCTCGGCCTCGTACAGCTTCGCGACCGCGTTGTCCCACTTCATGTGGGCTTCGGCGACCTCGTCGGTGAGCTTCCCGGCCGACTTGGCTGCGTCCCAGCCGCCGCGCGCGCCGTTCATCTGGGCGACCGCGTCGTCGAGCAGCGCTGCCGACTCGGGCGACAGCCTCGACTTGTCGATGCCGGCGACTGCCTTGGCGGCGTCGTCGAAGATGCCCGTGTACATGCGGTGGTTGGCCAGCGCGGCGAACAGGTCCTGCGGCATCGTGTGTGCAGCACCATTGGGCCACTGCGACCTGGTCGCGTTCGCCAGGTTGGTGTACCACGTCGGCTGGGTCGCGGTCTGCAGGCCCTTGATGTAGCTCATCGGGCGCATGCCGTCCTTGGTGAATCCACCGAGGTCGCGGGCGAGGTTGCCGGCCATGACCGAGCCGAGCGTCTGGCGCTGCTGCGCGGAGAGCGCGACGATGTCGTCGGTCAGGTTGACGGCGTTGGTGAGCCAGTCGGGGTTGCGGCCGAGCTTGGTGCCGGCGACTTCCATGAGGCCGACGAGCTGCGAATTGCCGTTGCCGATCTTGAGGTTCTTGGCGACCTTGATGATCTCCTGGCCACCCTTGGCCGCGTCCAGCGTCATGATCGGACCCTTCTTGAAGGGGCCGAGGTAGGCGAGCGCGCCGCCGTGGATGCGCGTCGTGCCCGACTTGAGGTCGTCGAACAGCTTCGTGATCGACGCCATCTGCAGCGCGCCGTCGGCGTCGTTGGCGAGGATCTTCGCCGCACCGCCGCCGTTGAAGGCGCGAGCCGCGGCTTCGGCGTGCCCGAGGCCGACGATCTCCTTGTGCAGCGCCGTACCCGGAATGAGCGACAGCAGCTTCTGCTTCGTGCCCCACGTTGCCGTGGCACCCATCGCAGCCTGCGAAACCGCTTCGACCTCGCCGAGCGGGACCTTCGTGCCCGCCTTGGTGGTCAGGCCCGCGAGCGTCTGGTTGGTCGAGTTGAGCGCGGAGTAGTTGCCGTTGCGCGCAGCCCAGCCCAGCCCGATGGTCCGTGCGCCACGGATGGCGGCGAACGCCGCGAGGCCGCTGAGCGCCGCGAATCCGATTTCCTTCCAGTCCGTGCGGTCGATCTTCTCGCCGGAGACGAACTCCCTGCCGAACGCAAACTGGAGCAGGCGGCCACCCGGGAACAGCGAGGTGGCGAGCTGGCCCCCCTTCTGCAGCATCGACTGCGTGGACTTCCTGTGTGCGTCGATGAGCTTCTGGGCGTCCTCGTCCTTGATCGGCTGATCGCCGAGGATCGCGCTCCAGGTCTGCAGCGGCGGAACGCCGGCAGCGGTGAACTTCTCCATCCAGCCGCGCTTGGTGAAGTCCTCGACGCGGCCAGCGGCGTGCTTGTAGGCGGCTTCCAGGCCACTCAGGGGCGCGCCGCTCTCGGCGTACAGCTTGATGACCTCGTCCGGCATGCCGAGCGAGCGGAACGCCTGCTCGACCTGCGGGTTCCAGCCCGGCCCTTCCTCCGGCTGTCCCTGCGTGCCCTGCGGGCCCTGACCCGCGCCGACCTGCTGCGCGAGCTGCTGGTAGACGGCCTCGAGCTTGGTGTCGTCGGCGCCTTCCTTCGTGGCCTGCGCCTTGATCTGCGCGACGAACTCGGCCGGCAGGCCCAGGGCAGCGAACTTCTGCTCCCACTCGGCGTCCCATGCGGTCGCGCCGGTGGCCTGCGGGCCCGTGGCGGCGACCTGCTGGTAGACCGCTTCGAGCTTGGCCGCGTCGGCGCCGGTGCGCATCGCCTCGGCCCTGATCTCGGTGATGAACTCGGACGGCAGGCCGAGCGCAGCGAACTTCTGCTCCCACTCGGCATTCCACGCGTTGGCGGCGGGAATCGGCGTCTGGCCGGGCACGCCACCGGACGCAACGATGCTCGTGTGGATGTTGGTGTAGACCTGCGCGAGCTGCTCGTCGTTGAGGTTCGCAGCGCCGATCTTGGCGATCTCGGCAGGGCTCACGCCCAGACGGGTGAAGTACTCGTTCCACTCGGGCCAGGTCGGGAGCGTGGTGGCCGGCGTGGTCGCGGGTGCGGCCGGTCCGTTGGCTCCGTCGATGTCGGTGGCGCCGGGCGTGCTGCCGGGGCCGCTGATCGGGTCCGGCGGCGTGTCGGGACCGGCGACAGGTGCCGGAGCTGGGCCGGTCGGCGCGTTCGGGCCGGTCGCGACCGGCGCAGGGACCCACTGGCCGCACTGGATGGGCTCGGGAGCCGGCTGGTAGCAGGTTGACCCGCCACCCTGGACATCGCCGCCGCCGCTGACCTCAGCGGGCGCTGCGGATGGTGCCCCAGCTTCAGGAGCGGGCTCCGGAGCCACGGGCACGGGCGCTGGCGCCATCGTTGCGACGTCACCGCCTCCGGTGGTGCCATCCTTGGACGGCGGCGCGCCGCCACCTTCGATGACCGGCTGTGCAGCGACCGGCGCAGCAGCGCACGGCGTACAGCTCGAACTGATACCTGCAGACATCCTGACTCCCCCCGAAGTCTAGGAAACGAAACCCTCTCATCCATCTATCGCGGGGGCCGTCGATCTTGTTTCAGCGGATCGCGAAATTCGTTGAGAACGGCGTCAGCCCGGCACCGCTGAGCGGTACCGGGCAGAGCCGTGTCCATCCCTGTCGGTTGCCCTGGGGGAGCGCCCGACTGTCCTGTCGTACTCGAGAAATCCCTGCTAACCAGCCAGTCCCAGTCCCTGTGCCGTGAACTGTGGCGTCGCGCCTGCTGGCGGAGCACCCACTGCTGCGGGCGCTGCCACGCCTGCGGGAGCGGCGCTACCCGCCGGAGCCTGGCCGTTGGCGACCTGCATGAGCATCTCCAGCTCGGCTTGGGCGGCAGCGAGCTGCTGCTGCTGGTCAGGCGTCATGTTCGGCGTCTGAGCGGCCTGCTGCAGCTGTGCGTACTGCTGCTGGATGATCTGTGCCTGCTGGTCCTTCGGCAGCGCCGCGAACTGCTGCAGCAGCGCCTGATCCTCCGCGGAGAGCGCGCCTGCGGTTCCTGCGGCACCCGGCTGACCACCGGCGCCTGCCTGCTGCTTGGCCGCTTCTTCGGCGGCCTGCTTCTTGGCATCCATCTGCGGCTTGACCATCATGAAGTAGCCACCAGCCGCCGCGAGGCCGCCGATCATGCCCCACCGACCGAGCTTCGGGATCGACTGCCAGCCGTAGGCCTTGCCGATCGTTCCTGCCGCGAGGTTGTCGGATGCGTGGATCAGGTCGCTGATGGAATTGGGGCGCATCTTCGACAGGATGTTCATCGGGCCCGATGGGCGCGCGATGGTGCCCGCGTCGAGCAGCTGCTTGCCGGCTTCGCCCAGGAAGACCTGTCGGAGGTTCTTGACCGCAGACGGGTCCATCGGGTTGATGCCGTTGAACACGCGGGTCTTGAGATTCGCACCGACATCGCCCAGGGGCGTCTTGATCGCCTTGGTGTCGTCGACCAGGTCCACGAGCGAGCCGAGGTGACCTGCGGTCGCCTTGCCGCGGTTGGCGCCGTCGATGAGGATCGTCGGTCGCGAACCCTGCGTGAGGAGGGAGATTCCCTCCTTGCGGCCCATGACGTGACCCATGATGAAGCCGCGCGAGTTGGGCTGGTAGCCCATCTTGGTCCACTTGGATGCGGAATCGCGCCACATGAGCACGTCGCCGTCGATGACCTTCGTGTAGTTGGACAGCGCGACTTCCTTCTGCAGGCCCTGCAGGTTGCCGATGCCGGCCTTGATGTCGTCGAGCCCGCCGAGCACGCCCATCTGCTGGTTGAGCTGCGTGCCCGGCACGTAGCTCCAGAGCTTGCGACCCATGGACAGGTTGTCGAGCCCTTCACGGGCTGCAATCGTCGCCGCGTCGCCGCCGGCACGGACCGCGGAATGGCCTGCCGCGACGTTCATCGCGCCGCGAACGTTGTTGTAGAGCGTGAATCCGCCGCCAACTGCCGCGAGCATGGTGAACGTCGTGGCCATCGGATCACCGAACATCTTCTCACCGGTGAGGATGTCCTTACCGCCCGTGAAGGGCGCAAACGCGAGGCGCAGCGCACCCCAGCCCGGAATGAGCGACCACACGATCATCGGCTTGACGAGCATGTCGAAGAGCATCTTGCCCTGTGACTTGCCGATGCTGTCGACGAGCTGGTCGAGCTGTTCCTTGGGCACCTGGCCCGCGTTCACGCCGGCCGCGATCTGCGCGATCATCGCGCGATCGACCTCGGGATTGGAGCGGAGCTTCTTGAATGCCTCGGGGTGATCGTGCGCGAACTTGGCGAGCTGCGTGTCGATCTCACCCTTGATCTGGTCCAGCATCTGCTGGAGCTGTGCCTCGTCGGCACCCATGGCGCCGGTGAACGTGAGCTGCTGGATGATCTCCGACGGGGCGCCGGCATCCTTGAACTTCGTGGCCCAGTCGTCGTTCCACGCTGCGGGACCCTTTGCCCCGCCGACGGCTGCCTGTGCGGCGCCGCCCTGGACCATCGACGGGTCGACGACCTGCTGGCCGGCGACGGTCTGCGCCGCGGCTGCGGCGTCGGAATAGCGCGTCTGGGCGCCGGATGCGACGCCGGTGGCGATCGCTGCGGTGCGGCCGATCGATCCGTCCTGGAGACCACCGCCGCTGACGGCGGTTCCTGCCTGCTGACCGGCGACCGGCACATATGCCGTAGTGGTCGCCATCGCGGGCGATGCGACGACTGCAGGTGCCGGAACCGGTCCTGCTGCCGTGACCGGTGCGAGCTGTCCGGACCCTGTCGGCGCCAGACCGTTTCCGGTCGGTGGCGCGCCGACAAGCGGCTGCCCAAAATTGTTGATTCCCCCAGCTGACATGTGACTGTTCCCCCCAGATACAGTCGACCCTCTACCGACCTATCGCGTTGGCGGGCATTCGTGTTTCACCCGATCGCGAAATCGGTGGGTGATGCCACGTCCGCGACCAGCGCGCGGCGTGCACGACAGCAGCAACGTTTGGTGCTCATACGGTCACAAACGTTCGATCGGTGCTGCGGCCAGCTCGCCAGCGCGGCGACCGAGCACGAGCGCGAGCGCCAGTCCGCTCGCGATGCCGCCCATGCCGGGGTCGGCGGCATCGATGCCCGCGGCGAATGCCCCGGGAATCGGTTCTGGTGGTGCCGTCCTGCCGAATCGTCGCGTCCTGGGTCGCAGCAGTCGCCCGTCGCCGTCGACGCGCAGCCCGCACCGGGTTCCGGTGATTCCGGCACGCACGGCCAGCCAGATGCCGCCTTCGGCAAGTCGGCCGGCGGCGGCACCACCGTCGAGTGCGGCTCGGACGGCGTCCTCCACCGTCCCGCCTGCATGGATGCGCGTGCGCAGCGCGGCGCGGTCCAGGTGGAGCGTGCCGCGCCCGCACGTGCGTGCGAGCTCCCATGCGACCTGCGCGCCCGACCAGTCGTGTGCGGCCTGTTCGAGTGCGGGTGCATCGATCGCGGCGTGCACCGTGGATCCGGGCACCTGCAGTTCACCTGCGCGCACGAGCGCGCGTGAGTCGCGCACCTCGTCGTCGCCGGCCGCCGCCTCGGCGCTCGGCACGAGCCGCACGAGGCATTCGCCGGTTGCCGGTACCCGTAGCGCCCCGAGCTCCAGAGCTGCGTCGAGGCTCGACCCGTCACCACCTCGATGCGATCGCAGGACCCAGTCATGGACGGCACCGTCGGCCACCCCGGCTTCGCCGGCAATGCGCTGCAGATTCGTGGCGTAGCCGCCCCCTGCGAACACGACCGCGTCGAATCGCTCGCGATCGCTCACGGCGGCCTCGCGCGCGCCGGACGGGCCTCGCCGAATGACCCGCAGCTCGATGCCGCCATCGTCGAGCAGTCGCGCCCCGTCGACCGACCGGCGTAGCTGCAGCGCATCCGCATCTCGCGCATCCAACCGATCGACGAGCGCAGCGATCGCCTGCACTGGCTCGATGCGTCCTCCCACCGTCAGCGCCCGCCCCGTGTCGCGCGTTCGCAGCGTGACGCCACACGCCGCGAGCCACTCGAGGTCGTCGTCGAGCCGATCGACGAGCGCCTCCTGCACGGCCGCATCTCCGTGCGGCGCGCACGCGCGGGCCGTCGTCCGGTCGCGATACCGCCAGATCCAGCCCGCGGAATCGCGACTTGCGCCCCCCGGCTGATCGCCGGCCTCGAACACGATGACGTCTGTGCCGGCTTCCTGCGCCGAGGTCGCGGCGACGAGCCCGGCGAGGCCGGATCCGACGACCGCGACGCGCGGCCGAGCGCTCACGGCCCCTCGAGCGGCGCGGTCAGCTCCACATACTCCAGCAGCAGGTGGTCGGGTCCGCTCACGAACACCGCGCGCGAGTGCGGCGCATCGACCCACCTGACGATGTCGAGCTCGCGTTCCTCGGCACGTGCACGCCACGATGCGGCATCGCTCACGCGGATCCCGATGTGGTCGAGCATCGACGGCGCGCCGTCATCGTTCCACGGTTCCCGAGACAGCGTGATGCGCCCCTCGGTGGACGCATCGCCCACCTCGAGCACTGCTTGTTCGGGGCCGACCACGCCCACGTGCATGTCGTACTGCGTCTCCAGCGCGGCTGCCGCGAGCGGCGGGTCGATCGTGCGAAGCATCAGGCCCACGAGTGCGTGGCGCGGCGTGTGAATCCATTCCGGGCCGAGGTCGTCGATCGGCGCGAACGTCACGACGAGCCCCCCCGTGAGCGTCACGGGCGGGACACCTGCGGAACCGGAGGATTCCGCGAGCACCAGCGACACGAGCCGGTTCGGAGCCGGATCCGGCCCCTCGCTGTCGATCTTGTCGAGCAGCGTCAGCTTGCCGTGCGAGGCGTGGGCCCCGATGAGCGTGAAGCGGTCGGTCTGCTCGATCACGTGCATGTCGAAGCGATCGACGAGCTCCTGGGCGAATGCGTCGCGGTCGGCGACGTGGATCGCGACGTGATCAAGTCGAGGCAGCTGCGGGGTCTCGGGCATCTCACACGCTCCGGGGGGTGAAGACGGCGAGCAGGCCGCCGTCGTCATCGTAGGCAGGAAAGAAGTCGCCGGTCACCGGTTCGACGTCGCCGTTCGCCAGGCGCATGGTCATCGGCTTGCCGAGCACGCGCGCGCCCCATTCCAGCGCCGTCGCATGAGGCTGCGCCTGTCCCGGCTCGGCTGGCACGTGCAGCTCCAGCGCGTCGGCAAGGTCCGATCCCATGATCTCGTGCTCGTCGAATCCCGTCAGTTCACGCGCGCCACGACCGAACGCGAGCACGCGTCCCTGCTGGTCGCACACGAGAATTCCCGCGAGCGGGGACGGGAAATAGTCGTCCATGAGCTCAAACAGGAATCCGAATCCGCACTTCTCACACGAAGGTGGGCGATCCGTGAATCCCGCAGTTCTCGATGTACGGGTGCCGCGCCAGGCGCAGCTCGGGCAGATGAAATACGGCACGGGCAGCATGCTAGCGCCTCGAGGCCGACGGCAGGCACCAAAATGCACGACGGAACGCACGACCACCCATCCATCGACGCCCCGATCCACGGAGGCATGCCGACGCATGCGCCGATCCACGGGTCCAACGTGGACGGCATCGTGGACGGTGCGATGGCCGCCACCGTCGCCGCCCCGCCGCCCTCCCGCTCGGCCCGACGTCGCGCCGAGCGAATCGGGAAGGCGCAGGCCAAAGCGATGGCCCCGCGCACGCGCGGGGGAACGAGTTCGACCACCACGATGATCCTGTGGGGACTGCTCGGCATCGCCGCGCTCGGCGCGATCGCGATCATGTCCGGTGCGGTTCAGCTGGGACCGCCCGGCATCGGACCGACCGATGCTCCCGGCGGCAGCGACCGGACCGGAACGTGGAGCTACTACCACGACCAGAACTACGACTCGTCCACCGAAGGCGCGAAGTGGTCGACCGATCGCACGCGTACGAGCGATCCGGACGAAGCCGTCCTGGGCGACACCACGCGCTGGGAGTACGACGGGCCCTATCGATACGGCCCGTACGGCAGCGACGGCATGCAACGGCGAGCCACCGGCCGCGAGAGCGCAGATCCGCTCTACTCGCAGCCCGCCCCGACCCAGGACGTGTTCCGCCAGTACGGCGGCAACCTGGATCCGTCCGGTGGCGAGCCCGTCGGCACCGCGCCGTCGAGCATGACGAGCCCCTACTACGATCCGTACGCGGGGTACTCGAACCCGTACGCCAACCGCATACGCCTGGGATACGGCGAAGGGGTCGGCCGCGGGGCGTCGTACACGCCGTAGACCGTCAGTGCAGCCAGGGCGCGAGCAGCTTCTCGACGTCGCTCGGTCGGTGGTAGCCCGTCAGGCGTGCCTGGACCGCACCTTCATCGACGATGACGAGCGTCGGCGCGTCCTCGACGTGGAAGCGATCGAACAGGTCGGGGCGCTGCTCGCGCAGCACGATCCGGTACCGGAACGAGCCGTGGTTGTGGCGACGCTGGAGCACGTGCGCGACGAAGCCGTCCATCCGTCGGGACTGGCCGCTCGTGTACTCGGCAAACAGCAGCAGCAGCGGCGGCTTGGTCGTGACACGCGGGGCGGTCGTGGGATGCTGGGAGACTGGGTGTGGGGCAATCGTGGACATGGAGAGA
>JBBQUY010000015.1:0-52850 GCA_038212015.1 Gaiellales bacterium
CGGGGTCACGAACGGCGCCGACGAACTGGCCGCAGAAGATGCGTGATGCAGGCGGAATCCGCCCCACGTTGTAGATTGCGGCGAACCATCCAGAGACAGGATCGGGTGACGGCAGCATGCCTACTCAGGACAGCTCCAAGAACTACCTCGCAGTGATCAAGGTCGTCGGCGTCGGCGGCGGCGGCACGAACGCCGTCAACCGCATGGTCGACGCGGGACTTCGCGGCGTGGAATTCATCGCGGTGAACACCGATGCGCAGGCGCTGCTCATGTGCGACGCGCAGGTGAAGATCCACATCGGATCGAAGCTCACGCGCGGCCTCGGCGCAGGCGCGGAGCCGAGCATCGGCCAGGAAGCCGC
Source organism: Gaiellales bacterium (assembly GCA_038212015.1). Lineage (GTDB taxonomy): Bacteria > Actinomycetota > Thermoleophilia > Gaiellales > SKUG01 > JAGQUL01. Next base: position 362 of record JBBQUY010000015.1, read on the forward strand.
GATGGAAAGCCGCGATGAACTCAAGGAAGCGCTCAAGGGCGCGGACATGGTGTTCGTCACGGCAGGCGAAGGCGGCGGCACCGGCACCGGCGCGGCCCCGGTCGTCGCGGAGATCGCTCGCGAGCTCGGAGCGCTCACCGTCGGCGTGGTCACCAAGCCCTTCATGTTCGAGGGCAACAAGCGCATGCAGAGCGCCGAGGCCGGCACCAAGGTGCTCAAGGACAAGGTCGACACGCTCATCGTCATCCCCAACGACAAGCTGCTGCAGGTCGTCGGCAAGGACACCTCGATCGTCGATGCGTTCCGCGTCGCCGACGACGTCTTGCGCCAGGGCGTGCAGGGCATCACCGACCTGATCACGGTCCCGGGCCTCATCAACCTCGACTTCGCGGACGTGCGCACGATCATGCGCGAGGCCGGTTCCGCACTCATGGGCATCGGCACCGCCAGCGCGGAGAACCGTGCCGCCGAAGCTGCCAAGAGCGCCATCTCCAGCCCGCTGCTCGAAGCGAGCGTCGAAGGAGCCACCGGCATCCTGCTCAACATCACCGGCGGCCCCGACCTCGGCCTGTTCGAGGTCAACGAGGCCGCGGAGATCGTCTCCAGTGCCGCGGACTCTTCGGCCAACATCATCTTCGGTGCGGTCATCGACGAGGCGATGGGTGACGAGGTTCGTGTCACCGTCGTCGCAACGGGCTTCGATCGCAAGGGCGGCACGCGCCCCGCAGCCGCGATGGCCGGACGACCGCTCGACGAGCCCCGGTGGGGACGCGGCACCGCCAAGCCGTCGGGCGGCGGACAGCAGCAGTCGTCGAGCGGGGACGAGGACTTCGACATCCCCGCGTTTCTGCGAGATGAGTAGGGGAACGTGAGGTCATGGCGACCATGACCAGCTCGACCGCGACAGCCACCCAGCGAAGAGCCGACTGTGAGCGCATCGCGCGCGAAGCGTCCCGCCTGCTCAAGAGTCGCTTCGGCGACCCGGGCAAGGTGAGCGACAAGGGCGATCCGTCGGTGATGTACGACGTCGTCACCGAAGTCGACGTGCTTGCCGAGCAGCTCGTGCTCGGCCTCATCCACGAATGTGCACCTGAGGCATTCGTCCTTGCCGAAGAAGGCGGGATGACCGGCGTCGGTGGCGTGGTCGAGGAGGTGGAAGATCCGAGCACCGTCGAAGAGCTGTGGATCGTCGACCCCCTCGACGGCACCATCAACTTCGCGCACGGCATTCCGCACTTTGCCGTGTCCGTCGCCTGCTGGCGACGCGGCGAGCCGTTCGCCGGCGCGATCGCCGATCCGATGGTCGGCGAGCTGTTCTCATTCGAGCGAACGAGCGCCGATGACCAGTCCGCATGGCATGACGGCAAGCGCGTCGAGCTCGTCGATCCCGGCGGGGCCGGCAATTCGCTCGTCTACGTGGGCAGCAGCGCGTCGCGCGAGCCCGAGCTCATCGCCAAATTCCGTGGCGTGCGGCAGCTCGCATCTGCCGCGCTCGCGCTCGTCTGGGTCGGGGTCGGACGATGCGGCGCGTACGTGCAGCTCGGTTCGCTCAATCCCTGGGACTGGGCTGTCGGCGTGCCGTTCATCCACGCCGCGGGCGGAGTCGTGAGCGACGAGACGGGCCGCGGCTGGCCCGCGCCGCTCGACCGTGCCACCGGAATTATCGCCGCCGCACCGAGCGTGCATGCGGACGTCGCGACGCTCGTGGAAGACCGCGCAGAGGAGCCCTGAAGCGCTGGGGTCCGTTTGCGTCGCGTGCAACGTGCGCGTACGGTTCAATGCATCCCACGTCCGCGCCGATGCTCGAGGTGGCATGCCACGCCTGATCGCACCCCTGCTCGTCTTCGCCGCCATCGCACTCGCGCTGGTGGCACCGACGCATGCGGTCGCGGCAGCGGCCAAGCCGCCCACCGCGGCTGAGCTCGACGCATATCTCGCATCCAAGAGCTCACCGATGACCGGCCAGGGCGCAGCGTTCGTGGCGAGCGGCGGGCAGTGGCAGGTCGACCCTCGTCTGGTCGTCGCGATCGCCGGTGCGGAATCCAGCTTCGGCCAGATCACCTGCGCGCCCTTCAACGCATGGGGCTGGGGCTGCCCGAACGGCCCGTACAGGTTCGAGTCCTGGGCGGACGGCTTCGACACCGTCATGAAGGGCCTGCGCACGAACTACCTGTCCGAGGGACGAACGAGCGTCGCGCTCATCCACCAGAAGTACGCACCGGTCGGAGCCGCCAACGATCCGACCGGCCTCAACAACCACTGGACGATCAACGTCTCGCGCTTCATGGTCGAGATGGGCGGCGATCCCAACGACGTCGACCTGGACGGCATCGCCGGCACGCTGCCACTCGGTCCGCTCGGCGGCGCACCGCTCGACAGCTTCGGATTCACGGAGGAGCCCGACGCTGCCGCGGCCGACGACGCCGACGAACCCCAGCTCAAGGTTGCCGCCGGAACGCCGCGCCCGCTCGTCGTGCGCATCCGCAATACCGGCTACGTCGCCTGGCGCACGTCGGACGTTCGCCTGCGCCGCGTCGACGGCGAATCGCGCGTGGTGGGTGCCGAGTTCGGAGCGCTCGCCAACGCCGGCGCCGTCAAGCCGAACGCCGTCGCCGAGTTCGTGGTGCAGCTCGCCGCAGCCGGCGTCAGCGACGGCACCGCCACCACCGTGTGGCGACTCGAAGGGCCCTCCGGGCCGTTTGGAGCAGAAATCGTGCGTGACGTCGGATTCTCCGTCCCCGCATTCGTGGCGACCGAGCCCGAGATCGACGTGCAGCCCGCCAACGGCGGCATCAACCCGAACGCCGAGCCTGCCTGGACCGTGATCGTCCGCGTGCGGAACTCCGGCTCCCTCGACTGGGTGCGCGACGGCGACGATGGCGTGCTGCTTGGCCTGGCGGACGCCGCCGGTCGCCCGCACGGCGCCGAAGGCTGGATCAACGAGCGCGCCGCCACCCGCATGCTCGAACGTCGCGCCGCCCCCGGCGAGATCGCCACGTTCGCGTTCCGCGTGCGCGGAACGGGCACCACGCTCGCGCTGCGCCCGTTCCGGGCCGACGGCTGGGCGGTCGGCGATGTCGCCTACGTCGAGCTCGGCACCGTCGCACCGGCGCTCTCCGAAGCCCTGCGCGAGCGCGTAGAACCCGCCGACGGCTGATCCGGCCGCCGGTTCGCGTCACTTGTCGTTTGCGGCGCGGTCCGCAGTCCGGTACCATTCCCACTTCGTGCCCCCGCTCGTGCTGCTGCATGGGATCCGGGTGCACACGCACGCGGCGCCGCCCCAAGCCCGATGGCTGCCGCGCAAGGTTCCAAGGAGCAGATCGTGTACGCAGTCATCAAGGTCGCCGGCAAGCAGCACCGCGTCGAAAAGGGACGCTGGTTCCTCGTCGACCAGCCCGAAGCGCAGGACATCACCGCCGAGGTGCTGCTCGTTGCCGACGGCAAGAAGGTCACGCTGGGCACGGACGCCGCCAAGGCGACCGTCAAGCTCTCCAAGACGGGCACCGTCCGCATCCGCGGCGAGCGCTCCATGAAATTCAAGCCGAAGGAAGCGCGCTCGAGCAAGCGCGTCCTCGGCTACCGCCGCACGCTGGTGAAGGTCACCTGCGACTCGATCAGCCTCTGAGCTGCAACCAACGGATCCAGGGAGAGACACTCAGATGGCACATAAGAAGGGTCAGGGTTCCAGCCGAAACGGTCGCGACTCGAACGCGCAGCGCCTCGGCGTGAAGCGCTTCGACGGCCAGCTGGTCCATTCGGGCACCATCATCGTTCGTCAGCGCGGCACGAAGTTCCAGCCGGGCGACGGCGCGATGATCGGCAAGGACGACACCGTGTTCGCGTGTGTCACCGGCGTCGTGAAGTTCCGACGCGGTCGTCGTGGCCGACACGTCGACGTGATCGAGCAGGCCGGCTGACACCCGGGCTTCGCCTGGGAAGGCAGCTGACCTTCCGTGTTCTTCGACAAAGTCACCATCGTCCTGCGCGCCGGTCGCGGCGGTGACGGTTCTGCGTCCATGCGACGCGAGGCGCACGTTCCGCGCGGCGGCGTCGACGGCGGCGACGGCGGCGACGGCGGCTCGATCATCCTGCGCGTCGATCCGTCTCGACGCGACCTCGCACACCTGCGCCGCCGGCTCGTGTACGCCGCCGAAGACGGCGGATCCGGTACCCGCAAGAAGCAGCACGGCAAGCGAGGCCTCGACCGAGTGATCGAAGTGCCCGCGGGCACGCAGGCCTTCGGCGAAGACGGTCGCAAGCTCTGCGACCTCGTGTATCCGGGCCAGGAAGCGGTCGTCGCCAAGGGCGGCAAGGGCGGCTGGGGCAACACGCACTTCACGAGCAGCGTCCGGCGCGCGCCGACGTTCGCGGAGATCGGCCTGCCGGGCGAGGAGTTCCGCGCCGAGATGCGCCTCAAGCTCATGGCGGACGCCGCGCTCGCGGGCTGGCCCAACGCCGGCAAGAGCTCGCTGCTGCGACGCATCTCCAACGCGAAGCCGAAGGTCGGTGACTACCCCTTCACGACGCTCGCACCCGTGCTCGGCACGATCGAGCGCCCCGACGGATCCCAGGTCGTCGTCGTCGACGTGCCCGGACTGCTCGAAGGCGCGTCGGAGGGCATCGGCATGGGGCACGAGTTCCTGTCGCACTTCGAGCGCGCCCGGATCATGGTGCACCTGATCAGCCTCGAACACGCGCTCGAGGATCCATCGAAGGTCGCAGACGCCGCACGCGTGATCCAGACCGAGCTGTGGCGATTCGACCCGCGCATCGCGCAGCTGCCGCAGATCGTGGTGCTCAGCAAGCGCGACCTCGTCGACGACGAGACAGCCGCTGCGTCACGTGACGCACTCATCCACGCGATGGAGGAGCTCGCGGGCGAACGAGGACCGCTCATCGCGGTGCACGAGGTGTCGACGATCACGGGCCAGGGCCTGGCAGCGTTCCTGACGGACCTGTTCAAGGCGACCGACGAGTATGGCGAGCACGTCACGACCGAGGCGCGCCGCCCCGACACCGAGCTCGACGAGTACCGCGTGTACCGACCTCGGCCGCGGCGACGTCGCTGGCGCATCTTCCGCGAGCGCGACACCTTCAGGATCGTCGGCGACCCGTCGATGCGTGCGCTCGCCGAGCGAGCCGAAGAGGACGACCAGGCCCGCGAGCGCCTGTCCGACTTCCTCGAGGAGACCGGGGCGCTGCGCGCACTGAAGGCTGCCGGTGCACGAAACGGCACGACGGTCGAGGCGTTCGGGATTCCCCTCGAGCTGTGGTGGGGTGCCGACTCCGGCGCGAGCGCCGAGGAGCTGGCCGCGGAAGCCGACCTCGAGGACTGGGCAACCGACTAGTGAACGTGGCAGAAAGCAGTCGCCGCGTCGCGTGAGTCGCGTGGTGTTGCACCGTGGCTTCGTACGACAAGGTCGAGTACCGCACGTCACGTACGAACCCGGTCCGGGATGGAGCGCGACTGCCGTCGGCTTCGTACGACAGCGTCGAGTACCGCATCTCACGTACGAACCCGGACGGGGATCGGCGGCCGCGGCGATCGATCGATCGAACGCAACGCGAGCGTGCGGCACGTCCAGCCGTCGCGGCACGTGCCCAAGCGTATTCCACCACGACCTTGAGGCAGAGGTTCGATGATTGCCCTGCGCGGTACGGTGGAGGCATGAGCACGATCTCCGACCTCCAGCATGTCGACGTCGTCCGCGAGGCGGCGCGTTCCCTCGCCACCGCATCGCGCGAACAACGTGACGACGTGCTGCGCACGTTCGCGGCGACGCTCCGCCGCAATGCCGCCGAGCTGCTGTCGTTCAACCACGAGGACGTCGATCGCACACGCGAGGAGGGGGTCGCCGAGTCGCTGCTCGACCGGCTCACGCTCACCGACGAGCGCGTGGAGGAGATGGCATCCGCCGTGGAGGCCGTGGCCGAGCTGGACGACCCGGTGGGTGAGATCGTCGAGGCGCGCACGCTCGAGAACGGGCTGCGTCTGCAGCAGGTGCGGGTGCCGTTCGGGCTTGTATGCGTCGTCTACGAGGCCCGACCCAACGTCACCGCTGATGCGGCCGCGATCGCGATCAAGACCGGGAACGGCGTCGTCCTGCGTGGCTCGCGCCAGGCGCTGCTCACGAACCGCCACATCCACGAGTATCTGGCCCGCGCGATGGAAACGCACGGGCTGGACCAGCGAGCGATCTGGAATTTCCCGCCCGACGACCGGGACGCCTTCCGCGAGCTGATCGCCACAGAGGGGAGCGTCGACCTGGTCATCCCACGCGGCGGCGAGGGCCTCAAGAAGTTCCTGTACGAGCATGCACGCGTGCCGATCCTCGCGGCCGCCGGCGGCAACTGCCACGTGTTCGTCGACGAGAGCGCCGAGCGCGACATGGCGCGCGACATCGTCATCAATTCCAAGACCCAGCGACCGGGGGTCTGCAACGCGGCCGAGACGCTGCTCGTGCACGAGAACCGCGCGCACGACCTGCTTCCCTACCTCGTCGCGCACCTGGAGAACGCGGGGGTGGCGGTCCGGACCGATGCCGAGGCGTTCGATACGGAATTCCTCGACATGGTGATCGCCGTGGGCACCGTCAAGGACGTCGACGAGGCGATCGAGCACATCAATCGGCACGGCACCAAGCACTCCGAGGCGATCGTCACCGACGACGACGCCAACGCCGCGAAGTTCGTGGCGGGCGTCGATGCTGCGGCCGTGTACGTGAACGCCTCCACACGCTTCACCGACGGCGGCGTCTACGGGCTCGGTGCCGAGGTGGGCATCTCCACGAACAAGCTGCACGCGCGTGGGCCGATCGGGCTCAAGGAGCTGACGACCACCAAGTACGTCGTCCACGGCGACGGGCACGTGCGCTGAGCAGCGAGCCCGGCATCGAGCTGCCCCGACGGCGCGGCACCTACCGCCTCGGCGTGTTCGGCAGCATGATGAACCCGCCGCACCTGGGGCACCGTGCGATCGTCGACGCAGTCCACCAGGCATGCTCGCTCGACCGAGTCGTGGTCGTGCCGAGCGGCATGCCACCGCATCGACCCGCACCTGAAGTCTCCGCCCGTGCGCGCCTGACGATGGCGGTGCGCGCGTTCGCGGACCTCGACCATGTCGTCGTGTCCGACACCGAAGTCGACCGTGGCGAACATGGCGAGCCCGGCTACATGGTCGACACGCTGGAGGAACTGCGCGACCTGCCGTCACTGCTCGGCTACGACGACCTCGAAGTCGTCACGACGCTGGTGGTCGGAGCCGACCAGGCGGTCGCGTTGCCGACCTGGCACCGATTCGACCGCATCACCGAGCTTGCGGAGATCGCGGTGGTGCGCCGTCCCGACCAGCTCGAGGACGGCCTCCTCGATGACGCACTGGCAGGACTCCGGGAGTCGTGGGGCATCGCGCCGACGATCGTCGACATGCCAGCGGTGGCGATCTCCTCGACGCTCGTTCGACAGGTGGCGGCACGCGGCGACCGCGTGGAGCTCGCGACGCTCGTCCCGGATGCGATCGTCGACGACGTGCTGCAGCTGTACGGATCGGGTGCGTCCACTACCGTCCGTCCCTGAGCGCTCAGCCCCAGCGCGATGCGAACAGGATCCCGGACGCGTCTTCCAGCACGTCGAAGACGGGGTCGACCGTTCCGATCGGCAGTCGGCCGGCGTCCGGATCCAGAGCCGACGCGACCTGGAGCGCGTCGTCGAGCTGGGCACGCAGCCCTTCGAGCGCGTGGAGGACCACGCACGCTCCTCGACTGGTCGGCGACAGGTCGCGCTGCGCGACCGCTGCGTCCTGCACGTCGGAGCGCGTCGTGCTGAGCGCATCGACGACGTCCTCCGAGCCGCCGACGAAGCTCGCCTGGGCGATGTGCTGCTGGGCGGCAAGGATCGCAGCACGGGCAGCCGTGATGGGGGGTGGAACCTGCATGTGACGTCGCTCCGCTGGGATGAAACGATGGTCGAACAATCGTACGCGCGCCGCGCGCCGAGCGGGGAGATGACGACCACCTCGTGGCCAGCGCGAGGCCGCAGCGCTGCCTGAAGCGGCCGCGTCATGACCGTCAGGAATCGGCGATTCGAGGTTCGCGGCTGCGTCGAGCCGGGAAGAACCTGCTCATACCGCCGGATCAAGGCGACGCCTCCGGCCGCATCCACCCGTATGATGGGGGCATATGCAGAACTCGGACACCGCCGCGCTCGCGCGGAATCTCGCGAAGACCGCAATCGAGAAGCTTGCCACGGACGTGCGGCTCGTGGACCTGCGCGAGATCGTCAGCTACACCGACTACTTCGTCGTCTGCACCGGCTCCAACTCGCGCCAGACGAAGGCAATCTCCGATCACGTGATCGATCGCATGCGCGAACTGGGGTACCACAAGCCCCGTCGCCGCGAATCGGACGTCGACGGCAATTGGCTGCTGCTCGACTACGTCGACGTCGTGCTGCACGTGTTCACGCCGGAGGCGCGCGAGTTCTACCGTCTCGAATCGCTCTGGGGCCAGGTCCCGCAGGAGACGATCGTCGACGACGGTACCTCGGCCGAGGCGCCCGCCGATCAGTCCGCCACCGACACCACGCGCGCTGCACAGGCCTGACGGCCGGATCAGACGCGGTGGCGCGCGCTCGGCACGTGCGCTACACTTCCCTCCATTCCCGGGGCTATAGCTCAGCTGGGAGAGCGCCTCGCTGGCAGCGAGGAGGTCGTCGGTTCGATCCCGTCTAGCTCCACTTCTCGGAACCCTCGCTTCGGCGGGGGTTTCGTCGTCGACGGGGTGGTGCTTGCGGCGGCAGCCGTTCGTCCGACCTCGCGACGCCACCTCCGCTGCACCTACACAACATGAGCGACGTTGTGTGCACCAGGTCGGACCTTCGTCGATGAGATTCCGGGGCGGCTCGATGCCTCGCGACTTCGACGACGTTGTTGCCAACATGTGCGAGCTTCGTCGACGATGTTGGTGGGTGGGCGTCGGCCACATGTCCGGGGCGCGCTGCGCGGAATTGCGCAAGCGAACGGCGGGGTAGCAAGCAAGGACCGAGCAAGCTGAAATAACCGCTCAAGTCCGAGCAAGCTGCAACCGATGCACGCGGCACGATGCCCGCCCTGCGCCGAGCCCACACGGCGGCAGCGGTCCTGCTGGTACTCGTCGCCGTCGCGCTCTGCGTGCCTTCGACCGTGCTCGCAGCCGCCCAGCCGCGCCTGATCGTCGGATTTGCCCCCACGGCAACCGACGCATCACGAACCTCCACGCTTGCCCGCGCGGGGCTGCGCGGCGCGAAGTCCACGAGCATCCGTCCGCTCCGCGCAGTCGTGGTGCCCGTCGCCGCTGGCCAGCTGCGCGCCACGCGAGCCCGGCTGTTGGCCCGTCCCGGCGTCGCCTACGTCGAGGTCGATCACGTCGCCCGCGCGTACGACCTCGATCAGGCAGCAGCATCCGGCGTTGCCGCCGCCTGGCAGCCCAACGATACGTTCCTGAGCCAGCAGTGGGCGCTCGCGACGCTGCGCGCCGAGACAGCCTGGGAGCTCGCGCGCGGCACGGGCGTCACGATCGCAGTGCTCGACACGGGCGTCGACTACATCCACCCGGACCTCGCCGGACGCGTCGACCTGGGTCGCGACTTCGTGGATGGCGACGACGACCCGATGGACGTGCAGGGCCACGGCACGCACGTGGCAGGCATCGCCGCCGGCGCGGCCGACGACGGGTTCGGCATCGCCGGCATCGCTCCGGGCGCACGCATTCTCGCGGTGCGAGTGCTCGACCACGAAGGCGCCGGCAACTACTCGCAGGTCGCGAACGGGATCGTCCACGCAGCACAGAAGGGCGCGAAGGTCATCAACCTCTCCCTCGGCGGAGCCGAGAAGTCCGACCTGCTGCGGGCCGCGATCGACTACGCCGCGTCGCGAGGTGCGATCGTCACGTGCGCATCGGGCAACGAGAGCGCGGCGTCGATGGGCTACCCCGCGCGCTACGAATCCTGCCTCGCCGTCGGAGCCACGGATGCATCGGACCAGCACGCGCCCTTCTCCAATCGCGGTGCCGGCATCGACCTGGTCGCGCCCGGCGCGCAGGTGCTGTCGAGCACCATGGGCGGGCTCCACGAGGCATGGGACGGCACCTCGATGGCGTCCCCCTACGTCGCCGGAACAGCCGCGCTGCTCATCTCGCAGGGGCTCGGCCGCCGCGCCACGCTGGATGCGCTCACCACCACGGCCGTGGACCTCGGATCGCCGGGGTACGACACGACCTACGGCGCCGGACGCATCGATGCCGCATCCGCGGTCGAGGCCGGATCACGCGCGCCGCGTGCCGCAGGCGACACGGTCGCGCCCGGCGTCGCGACGATCACGGTCGGAGCACCCATGCGTGGTGCGACGAGCCGCGTGATCGTTCGATGGAAGCTGCGGAAGCGCACCGGGTTCGTCCGCGTCGGCACCTCCGCATTTCGTGGCTCGCACTCGTACTCCCGAACGATCGTGCGTGGCGGCACCCGCACGATCCAGACGTTCCGCTTCCGTGCCGGCATCGTCTACCGCAGCACCGTCACCCACGTGCGCACGCGCTCGGTCGTTCGTTCGAAGATCGCCACGCTCCCGATCACCGTCGTGGCCAGCGATGACGCGGGGGTCGATCGCGTCTCCGTCAAGGTCGACGGTCGCATCCAGGGCGTCGACTGGTCCGCAGGTGACGGCTGGACGGTGAACGTACCGTGCCGGGCAGGCACCCGCACGATCACCGCATTCGCCTACGACGCCGCCGACAACGAGGCATCGCGCGCCGTCTCGCGACGCATCTCCTGCTGATCCGGCGCCGCGTGGGGTAGGCTCGCGCGCATGGACGAAGACGATGTCGTACGCCCGTTGCCCCGCCGACCCGAGCGCCCGCGCCCAGGCTCCGGGGGCCTGTGGCGAACGCTCCGCACCAGGGCGTTCTGGATCCTGGTGCCGCTGGTGCTCATCATCGGCAGCGTGCTGCGCTTCTGGGTCGACCTGCAGTGGTTCACCGAACTCGACCAGCGCGACGTGCTCGTCACCCGACTGAAGTGGGGCCTCGCGATGGGCGTGGGCTTCGGCCTGCTCACCTTCGGGATGCTCTACGGCAACTTCCGCATCGCCCGTCGCGTGGCGCGAGAGGACCTGTACGTCCCGTTTCTCGCGGTCGGTGCCGACCCCGAAGCGCCCGAGCAGCCCGTCATCCCGCACTTCGTCCTGCGCCCGATCCTGCTCGGTGTTGCCGCGGTCGGTGCCGTCATCGCCGGACTGACGATGAGCTCGCGATGGGAGGTCGTGCTTCGCTTCCTCGGCCGCAGCGACTTCGGAGTCGATGACCCGCACTTCGGCAAGGACGCATCCTTCTACGTCTTCACGATGCCGCTGCTCGAGCTCGTCGCCCGTTCGCTGCAGGTGCTCATCGTGCTCACCGCGATCGCAGTGGTGCTCGCCTACGTCGCGACCGGCGTGATCCGCTACACGCCCGTCCCGCGCGTCGCACGAACCGCGATCGTCCACCTGTCCTGGCTCGTCGCCGCCTTCCTGCTCGTGAGCGCGTTCCAGTATCGGCTCTCGATCTGGAGCATGGCCACCTCCACCCGCGGCTACGTCGCCGGTGCCGGCTGGACCGATACCCACGCACGCATCCCCGGCTACTGGCTCATGATCCTCGCGAGCGTCGTGCTCGCCGTCATGGTCGTCGTCTACGCACGCCGAGAGAAGTGGCGCGTCGTGGGTGGAGCCGTCGTGGGCTGGTTCGCCGCGAGCGTCGTCGTCACCGGCCTGATTCCCACCGCCGTGCAGCAGGTGCTCGTGGAGCCCAACCAGCTCGAGCGCGAGACCAAGCTGATCGAAGGCAACATCGAGAACACCCGCGCCGGCTTCGGGCTCGACGCCATCGAAACGCGGTCGTTCGTCGACAAGGGACAGCTCACCGAGCCACAGCTGATCCGCGACAACAACGGCACCACCGACAACCTGCGCCTGTGGAGCCCGTTCGTGCTCGGCGACGTGCTCGACCAGGACCAGGTGGTGCGGCTGTACTACACCTTCGGTGATCCCGACGTCGACCGCTACACGCTCGGCGACGACTATCGCCAGGTGATGGTCGCCGTGCGCGAGCTCGACCCCGCGGCGTCGAACGTCGCATCGGGCTGGACCAATCAGCGCCTTGCCTACACGCACGGATACGGAGCGGTCGCGACGCTGCCGAACGAAGTCACGCGTGAGGGCAAGCCCGAGTACCTGCTGCGCGACCTCTCGCTCGAGACGTCGGGGCCCGGAGCCGATGCGCTCAAGCTCGATCGACCCGAGGTGTACTACGGCGAGGGTGGCACCGACTACGTGATCGTCGGCACCAAGCAGCGCGAGGTGTCCGGCGCGTCCGGCGACGACGGCGACGAGAACGCCGCGCCGAAGGCCGAGCGCAGCTACGAAGGCGTCGGCGGCGTTCCGATCAGCGGCCTGTTCCGGCGCATCGCGTTCGCGTCCACGTTCCGAGACCCGCGGATCCTGTTCAGCGGCCAGTTCACCGGCAAGAGCAAGGTCATGTTCCGCCGTCGCATCACCGAGCGGGTACAGGAGCTTGCACCGTTCCTCGAACTCGACCGTGATCCGTATGCCGTGGTCATCGATGGGCGCATCAAGTGGATCGTCGACGGCTACACGACGAGCGATCGCTTCCCGTACAGCGAAGCCATCGGCCTCGACGGCAGCGAGCAGCCGGGACTCGGCGTGCCGCGCATCAACTACGTCCGCAACTCGGTCAAGGCCGTGGTCGACGCCTACGACGGCGACGTGACGCTGTACGTGCTCGACGAGGAGGATCCCATCCTCGGCGCCTGGCGCGACATCTTCCCGGACCTGTTCGTCGACATCGATGAGATGCCGGCGGACCTGCGTGCACACCTGCGGTATCCCGAAGACCTGTTCGGGATGCAGACCGTGCGCTGGAAGCGGTACCACATGGGTGACGTCAACGAGTTCTACGCCCGCTCCGACGAGTGGGACGTGCCCACCATCGACCAGCAGCCGATGCAGGCCTACTACGTGCTCGCCCGCCTGCCCAGCGCGGAGAAGGAAGAGCTGCTGCTCATCCGTCCGATGACGCCGCGAGGCAAGAAGAACATGGTCTCGTACATGGTCGCCGGCAGCGACGGTGAGAACTACGGCCAGCTCCAGACGCTGCGGCTGTCGAGGCAGCAGGTCACGCAGGGGCCGTCGCAGGTCCAGGCACGCATCAAGCAGGACTCGAACGTCGCACGCCAGGTCCGTGAGTGGACCACCGGCAACAACACCGTGGTGTTCGGCGACCTGCTCGTGCTGCCGATCGAAGACAGCCTCATCTACGCGCAGCCGGTCTATCTGGTCAACGAAGAGGCGAAGATTCCCGAATTCCAGCGCGTCGTGCTGGCGCTCGGCGACTCGATCGCCTGGGGTGACGACTTCAGCGAGGCTGCCGAACGGCTGCTTGCCGAACAGGCGGAAGACGTGCGCGCAGCTGCCGGTGACGATGCCGAAGAAGACACCGGCGATCCGGCGGCTCCGGCTCCCGATCGTGACGATGCCGACGTTCCGGCACCGGCTCCCGGTGACTTCGAGGGGCTCGAACAGGCCGAACTCGCAACGCTGCTCGGACAGATCTCCGCAGCCTACGATCGCGCGGAAGCGTGCCAGCGTGAGGGTGACACGGTCTGTTTCGCGGAGCAGATCGAAGAAGTGAAGCGCCTGCTCGCGGAGGCACGCTCCAGCGCCGACGCGTAACGGGCTCGGGCTCGTCCTCGATAGATCGGCAGGGGAGTCGCACTGGACATGCGCTCTTCGGACGCTGGGACCGTGGGCGCGCATGAGCATGGAGATCTCATATCGACTGAACGTGTCGGGGCCTGCTCCCGCGCGGCAGTCGCTTTTGCCCGAACTGCCCGGCGCAACCACCTACGAGCCCGGCATGATCGACCGCATGGGCGAGCAGGTCCAGTCCTCGTGGCCACTGGTCGCGGCCGGCGCGATCGGTGGCGGGGTGATCGGCTCCAAGCTCCTTCGCATCGGTGGGGGCGGGATCTTCCGTGGCATCATGGGCGGCATCGCGGGCGTGCTCGGCGGCGCATCGATCACGATGGCCGGGCTCGCGCTCGCTCGCGGCATGGGCAACCACGCCAGGCCGGACGCGCCGACCGGCGCCACGCTCGCGGACCCGAACATCGCCACACGCGAGAAGGTCAAGGTCATGACGTGGAACGTGCACGGCGGCATGGGTGGACCGAAGGCGTTCGGATCGAGCGAACGGGAACTCGACGCGCTGGCCGACGTCGTCCGCCGCGAGCAGCCCGACGTCCTGCTGCTGCAGGAAGTCGACAGGTTCGGCACCCGCTCCAACCACACGGACGTCCTCGCGGAGCTCGACGAGCGGCTCGGTGCCGATTCCGCGGTCGGCGTGACCGCGCTGACCCAGATCACCGGGCGTAACCAGGACGTCGCCGTGATGACGTTCAACGGCTTCAAGGTGAGCGATGCGCGCAACATCGTGCACGCGGATCCACGAGGCGGCGGCTTCGACGTTCGCTCCGCCGCGTTCCTTCGCGATGCGAAGACCTTCGCCGGCACGCTCGCCGGTCGCGACTGGAGTGAAGGTGAGCGCTATCAGGTGCGCAACACGATCGACGCGATCGTCACCACGCCCGGCGGCACCGACGTGCGTGTGCTGAGCGGTCACTACGAATGGCCCGGACCGATCGACCACCAGGCTCGCCAGGTCGGCACGATCGCCGGTGCGCTCGACGCCTGGAAGGGACCGACCATCTGGGGCGCCGACTTCAACGTGCGCACGAACTCCGCATGGGGTGAACGTGAGCGGCGGTTGATGACGGATGCGGGCCTGACGGACACGTTCGGCGACACGCCACCCCACGCACAGGTCTCGATGACGAGCCAGGCGGACAATCCGGACGAGGCGGCCAAGGCTGGCGGTGGCATCGACCGCATCTACGTGTCCGACCACGCGCGGGTGACGAGCTCCGCACGCGTGATGGGCGAGGCGGGCGCTGCGAGCGATCACCTGCCGGTCGTGACCGAGGTCGAGCTGCAGCCCTCCGGATCCCCTTCAGACGGCGGGTAGGCCTTTTCGGATCGTCGATCCTGTCGTACCGTGGTCCCGGGACACGTGGAAGTACGATGCCTTCTGGGGGACGAATGGACGCCACCGCATTGCGTGCACGCACGCAGGCGGCAACAGCAACCACCGCTACCGGCACGACGAACGGACCATCGTCGAGCACGGTAACTACCGGTGGTGGCCCGATTGCCGCACCAAGCCAGCCTGTACTCCTGGGCGAGCGACTGCTCCCTGCCCCCGCTGGCGAGCCGCAGACCCTGCACCTCAACGACGGGTCGATGCTCGTGCCCGTCGCGCGGGTCGATGCGTCCGGCAACCGAACACCGCTGTCCGGTGGACCCGGATCCGTGCCGCTCAACTACAGCGCCGCTGCCGTTACGGCCGCGCCGGCCGCAGCACCCGCCGCTGCCGCAGCCGCTCCGGCCGCAGCACCCGTTTCCGGTGGTGGAAGCGGCTTCGAGCCGCTCGGCTTCCTCTACAACGATCGCTACTTCAAGAAGTTCCACGACGCCGGCGGCATCGATCTCAACGACGACGGCGCCGTCAAGGAGCGCTCGGTGCGCTCGACGTTCGCGTACCTGCTCGAGGAAGAGCCCAACGTCGACGACTTCGGCGTCACCGGCGTGTCGTATCGCAAGGCCGACCCGGTCGCCGACGCCGACCTGTACAGGATCAACCCGCGAGCTCATTGGATCATCGACGTGCACGGCGTCCAGGGCGATGGCGTGGTTCGATCGATTCCCAGCGTGATGAATTCCGACGGTGCAGTCTTCGTCGATCCGCGCGTCGGTCGAGGATAGCGCCGAATGTCAGCTCGCCAACAGCTCCTTCGCGACGCCGCTTCGTTCCTGTCCGGACGCGGCATGCGTCCGCGCGCGGTCGTCGTCGCCGGAGCGACCGGGATCGGCAAGACCACGTTCGTCGACCAGCTCCAGGTCGAGATCCTTGCCGCAGGTCGCACCGACATCATCGTCGTGGACGACGCCCATCATCTCGACGCTGCCGCGATTGACGGCATCCGAGCGCGGCTGCTCGAAGACGTCCGCGCCTGCCTCATCGTCGCGCACGATGGCTCGAGCCCGCACGTATCGCGCATGATCGACAGCACCTGTGAGCGACGCATCGTCGACCTGCCGCCGTTCACCGTCGCCGAGGCACGGGACCTGCTCGTGGAGCTGGGCCTGCAGCCGTGGACCTTGCAGGTGCGGCAGGTGATCTCCGACTCAGGGGGCGTGCCGCGCGAGCTCATCGACCGCTCGTTCGCACCGCTCGACCTGGGCGCCCTGCCCGCGCACGATGCGACGTGGGACGGAGCTCGGTGGAGTGCCGGCGCCGCCCGTCGCCTCGAGCTCGCGTTCGTCGAGGACGGAACGGAGCTCGACGCGTTCACGGCGCGACTTCGGACTCTCGTCGACGACGAGTCCACCGATGTCGAAGCTCGCGCCGACGCACTCACGACGCTGTCGGAGATCGCGCTCATCGAGCACGACCTCGAGACCGCGATCCAGCTCGGGGAGCGCGCGAGCGCGCTCGATGACGCACCAGCGCGTATCCGCATCCTTGCTGCATCCAATGCGAGCGCGGCGCGCGCATTGCGAGGCGAACCGACCGCGATGCTGTCGCTGCACGCGCTCGCGGGTCGTGCGTCACGCGCGGGGCTGCCGATCGTCGAAGCGTACGTGTGGTTCGGCATCGCGTGCTGCGCATGCGTGCTCGGTGACGTGTCGACGTCCGAGCGCGCATCGATCCGCAGCATCGAGCTCGCCGACGATTCGGGTGCAGTCCTGCTCGGGCTGCGTGCTCGCCAGGTGCTCTCGGACCTGCACCTCGCGGCGAATCGGGCCGCTGCAGCACGCAGCTACCTTCACGAGATCCGGACCGTGTCCGAAGCGCGCGGCCTCCACCGGCTGCGGATCAACGCGATCACGCGCGAGGCGCGCGCGTGCATCGTGCTCGGGGAACTCACAGACGCATGCCGCCTCGCTGACGAGACGCTCGAGCTCGTGATGCGGTCGAGCGTGTCGCGCATGGATGTCGTGGATGCCGCCGTGATCGCGGCGCGCGCGTATGCGGCGTCCGGGTCGACCGATCTGGCGCTCGCGCCGATCGAGGCCCTCGCATCCGAACTCGGTGACTCGCACTCACCGGACTTCTGGCTCGTGCTCGAGGCCGTTCGCGTGCTGGGTCGAGCCGGAACCGATCCCGTCGCGTTCCAGCGCTGGATCGCCCAGTTCGCGGGTTTCGACGCCGACGGTCATGGCGGGGCGCTCCGTGCCGCGCATGCCGAGGTCGATGCGTGGCGCGTCGCGGTCGACGGTCGCAGGGCAGAAGCTGCCCGACTTGCCGAGCGTGCCCGACAGCTGTGGGTTTCCGCCGAGTGCCACGATGAGGTCGCCCTCACCGACGTGCTCATCCAGCTGGCGCCGATCGAGCATGGTGCGCGCTTCTCGCTGGTCGGATCCACCGCGTCCGGCGCGGCGCCGGTCGAGGATCCTGAAGCGTTCGAGGCCCTCACCAAGCGTGAGCGGGAGATCGCCCGCTACGTAGCGGGCGGCCTCACGAACCCGGAGATCGCGAGCGAGCTGCACCTGAGCCCGCGTACGGTCGAGCATCACGTCGCCAGCATCCTGCGCAAGCTCGAGCTGCCGAGTCGCCGCGCCCTCGTGCGTGGCCTCGTGTGACGCCCCACAGCCACGACGTTTGATGCTCATGCGGTCACAAACGTTCCATCGGGCGTTCGATCGCACCTGACGACGGGTAGTTCCGCTCCGTGCGAATCGTCGTCAAGATCGGATCCTCGTCGCTCGTCGACCATGCTGGCCAGCGCCAGGTCGGCCTGCTCGGCCAGCTCGTCGACGACATCTCAGGGGTCGTTGCCTCCGGCCATGACGTGATCCTCGTCTCATCCGGCGCGATCGCGACCGGCCTGGGAATTCTCGGCCGTGACCGTCGCCCCACCGAACTGCCCGCCCTGCAGGCCGCGAGCGCGGTCGGACAGGGGGAGCTGTTCGCCACATGGTCGAGCCTGTTCCAGCTGCGCGGAGTGCGTGCGGGGCAGGTCCTGCTGACGATGCACGACGCGGCCCACCGATCGTCGTGGCTGAACGCACGCGGTACGCTCGAGCAGCTGCTCGCATGGCGAGTGGTGCCGATCGTCAACGAGAACGACACGACGGCCACCGACGAGATCACGTTCGGCGACAACGATGCGCTCGCGGCGCAGGTGGCGGTGTCGCTCGACGCGGACGTGCTCCTGCTGCTGACCGATACGGACGGCCTGTACACCGAGCATCCCGATACGCCGGGAGCGGAGCTCATCCAGCACGTCGACGATCACTCGCTGCTGCGACGCATCGACACCGCCACGAGCGGCTCGCACTGGGGATCCGGTGGCATGCGCAGCAAGGTGATCGCCGCGGAGATGGCGGGCAGCGGCGGCGTCGTCACCCACATCGCGCGCGCGAGCACGCCTGCCATCGTCGCCCGCATCATCGGCGGCGAACACATCGGCACGAAGATCGCATCCGACGAGCGTCGCGGCTCATCCTTCAAGCTCTGGCTGCGCTACGCCAAGCGACCGAGCGGGACGGTCGTCGTCGACGAAGGCGCTCGCGCGGCAATCGTCGCCCGCGGTGCGAGCCTGCTGCCGATCGGCGTGTCGAGCATCGACGGCAGCTTTCACCCGGGTGATGCAGTGGAGATCGCCGACCATTCCGGCATCGCGTTCGCCAAGGGCATCGTCGAATACGGTGCGGGAGAGCTTCGGCGCCTCGCCGACGACTCCGAGGCCGCTCGTGGTGCGCCCGAAGCGGTGCATCGCGACCAGCTCGTGCTGCTGGGCGCCGCGGCGTCAGACGACTCCGCTGTCTCACCGTCGTCCTGAGCGGGTATCTCCGGCACATGTCCGCCGACGAACCCGAACCTCCCGTCATCGACTTCGCGCTTCGCCGACGCCTCATCAAGCTTGGTGTGCTGTTCATCATCGTGCAGTCGATTGTCGCGGCGATCGTCGTCGTTCGTGCCCGCTTCAACGAGCGCCGGAGCGAGAGCAATCGCCCCGCGACGTACCCGAGTCGCTCGTTCGAACCGGTGCTCGTGGAGCAGACAGACGACGAGGTGCGCCTGTACATGCGCGGTGACGACCTGCTCCACGACATGGTCGACGCGATCGATGCCGCCGAGCACGAGGTGCTGTTCGAGACGTACATCTGGATCGACGACGCAGCCGGGCGCGCGGTACGCGACGCGCTCGGTCGCGCCGTCGAGCGTGGCGTGCGAACGCTCGTGCTGTGGGATTGGCTGCAGTCGGATCGCACGATCGATGAGGCATTCTTCCCTGCCGGCGTCGAGGTGCATGCGTTCAAGCGCGTGAAGGCAGGCCCGGGCGTGCTGCGCCCCTCCAACATGCTGCGCGACCATCGCAAGGTACTCGTCGTGGACCAGCGCATCGCGTTCGTGGGCGGCTACAACGTGGGCACGATGTTCCTGCAGTGGCGCGACACGCACCTTCGGCTCGAAGGGCGCGCTGCGCGCGAGGTCGCGAATGCGTTCGCGGATTTCTGGAACCACCACACGCCACCGGATGCCACGCGGATCTCACACGTGGCCGATCGCCCCTGGGATCCGCACGTCGTGGTGCATCGAAACGATCCGACGCTCGCGATCTTCCCGATCCGCGGGCTGTACCTGGAGGCGATCGACCGAGCCGACAAGCGGGTGTGGATCACGACCGCCTACTTCGTGCCCGACCGTGCGTTCCGAACCTCGCTCGCGGAAGCCGCGCGCCGCGGGGTGGACGTGAGGGTGCTGCTGCCCGCCCGCTCCAACCACCCGCTCACCGACCAGCTTGCTCACGGCATGTTCGAGGAGCTGCTGGCGGCGGGGGCGCGCGTGTTCCTGTATCGCGACTTCATGCTGCATGCCAAGACCGCAGTGATCGACTCGGAGTGGACGACCGTCGGCACCGCGAATCTTGATCGCTGGTCGATGCTCGGCAACCACGAGATCAACCTCGAAATTCGAAGCCGCCGCGTCGCCGACCAGCTCGCCGCGATGTTCGAGCTCGACCTCACCAACTGCGATGAGATCCATCTCGACGGCTGGCGTCGCCGTCCACTGCACTGGCGCGCGTCCGAGCGCGTGCTGCGCAGCCTCGCGCCACTGATGTAGCCCGTCGCCAGCGGCCGCTCAGAGCCGCCGACCGTCGGGACCCGACACGCCGGGCACGCCGTCGTCGTCGACGTCGGGGGCGTCGGGCGCATCCGCATGGATCGAGGGAACCGACATCTCCTGGCTTCCCTGCGCCTGCATGAGCTGGCGAATGAAGATCTGGATGACGCCCGCCACCGGCACGGCGAACAGCGCACCGAGCACCCCGAGCAGCTGGGAGCCGACCAAGACCGACAGGAACACGACGAACGGCGACAGCGAGGCGGCCTTGCCCTGGACTCGTGGCTGGATGATGATGTTCTCGATCTGCTGGTAGACGATCACGATCGCCGACATGACCAGCCCCTGCCACACGCCGCCGGCCACGAAGGCGACGATCACCGCAGGGATCGCACCGATCGTGGCGCCGATCATCGGGATGATCACCAGCAGTCCCATCCACAGCCCGAGCGGCAGTGCGTAGGGAAGGCCGAGCGCGAATGCGCTGATCGTCATCACCGACCCCGCGATCAGGGCGATCACGATGGCGCCGCCGACGTAGGCCGAGATGCCTGAGTACGCGCCCTGCACGATCGCCCACCAGCGCCGCTCCGCAAGCTGCGGGAACAGACGCACCGTGCCCTCGACCACCTGACCGCCGCCAAGCAGCAGGAACACGGTCAGGAAGAAGATCGTGAGCGTCCCCAGCAGGCCTGCAAGCACCGCTCCGAGCACGGTCCCGAGCTGGTCGCTCACGATGCCGGGAAGCCGCTCGACCTGTTCGCTCGCCGTCTCCACGATCCCGAACTGCTCATCGAGCCGCCCATACCAGCCGCTGTCCTGGACATCGCTGATGATGTCGGGCGTGGCTTCGATGAGCCGGTCACCCTGTTCCACCAGCGGCGGAACGAACACGCTCACCACGAGCGTGAACGCCACGAATGCGGCAAGCATCACGATCGCGACCGCACGCCCGCGCCCGATTCCGCGGCGCTGCATGCGCCGAATGAGCGGATCGGCCGCGACGGCCAGGAACGCTGCGATCGCGATCTGGATGATCAGGCCCGTCAGCTGCGCCAGCGCATTGATCGCCAGCCATGACAGGGCCGCGACGAGCATTACCTTGAACACGACGCGCGACGGCACGTCGAGCACGACACGCTGGGTGGAATCGTGCATGACGTCGGACGGCGGACGGTACTCCGCCGAGGTGGGGGTGATCTCTGCCACGGAGCGATGCTACGCGATCGGTGGGACGCCCCGGCCACCCGCGTGGCCGGACGAGGCGATATCGGGGGTGTCGCCATGGACGAGGCGATCGAGGGTCACGACGAGCCGGTGACATGAGCATCAACAGCCTCACACCCGTCTTCGCCATGCCGACCGGCATCGACCGGCTCGGTTTCCCCAGCTACCGGCCGCTGCCGGGTGGGGTGCCGAACCCACCCAATGCGTGGCACGAGGCGAACGAGCTGCAGACGGTTCGCACGCTCAACTCACGAGCGAACCAGAGTCCTGAAGCAGTGCGCTTCACCGAGTACATGACGGACAAGGGCGGCTTCGGGATCTGGATGGATTTTGCGAAGCAGTACCGCCGCACCGCCGGATTCGTGCGCGGCTGGGTCGGGACCGGGCTCATGCTCGCCTCGATGGGCGCCACGACGCTCAAGACCCAGCTCGCCAAGCGCGGCTACGACCGTCTGCGCCCGTACCAGGTGGACGGCTCGATCAAGACGATCGGCAAGCTCCCCAAGGACGCGAGCTACCCGTCCGGACACACGAGCGCTGCCTACTCCGCCGCGACGGTGCTGAGCCACCTGTGGCCGGCGCGCTCGCAGGAGTTCGGCTGGTGGGCCAACCAGGCAGGCCTGAGCCGCATCCACGCCGGCGTCCACTTCCCGAGCGACGTGCAGATGGGCGCGCAGCTCGGCACCCGCACCGGCCTCGCCGCCGCACGCATCCTGTTCTAGGAAGCGCTCGCTCTCAGGTTCTCCGAGCCGCGAGGGCGGCGTGTTCCGTGCGAGCGCCCGAACGCGCGGGTAGTGTTCGGGAATGACAGCAGGCATTCCGAACTCCAGTACGTCCACCACAGGCGGCGACGGCGACGGCGACGGGCACCTGCCCGACTACGTCCCGGCAGAGCTCGAGCCCAGGTGGCGCGCAGCCTGGGAGACGGCGAACGTCGCCGGCAGCGAACTCGCCGAGGGCGAGGACGGCACGTATGTGCTCGAGATGCTGCCGTACCCGTCCGGCACGCTCCACATGGGGCACGTCAAGAACTACACGATGGGCGACGTGATCACCCACTTCCGCCGCCGCAACGGCGCGACGGTGCTGCACCCGATGGGCTACGACTCGTTCGGCCTGCCCGCCGAGAACGCTGCCATCAAGACCGGCGGTGACCCGCTCGAGGTCACCGAAGGCAACATCACGGGCATCGAGCAGGAATTCGAGCACATGGGCTGGTCGATCGACTGGACCCGAACGCTCGCCACGCACCGTCCCGACTATTACCGCTGGACGCAGTGGCTGTTCCTGCGCTTCTTCGAGAAGGGCCTCGCCTACCGCAAGGACGCCCCGGTCAACTGGTGCCCCAAGGACCAGACCGTGCTCGCCAACGAGCAGGTCGTCGACGGCGCCTGCGAGCGCTGCGGCACCATCGTCGAGAAGCGCTCGCTCAACCAGTGGTACTTCAGGATCACCGACTACGCGCAGCAGCTGCTCGACGACATGGACCTGCTCGAGCAGTGGCCCGAGCGTGTGCTCACCATGCAGCGCAACTGGATCGGCCGCAGCGAAGGCGCGCATGTCGCCTTCCGCCAGCGTGACCTGGACCAGGGCATCGAGGTCTTCACCACCCGCCCCGACACGCTGTACGGCGCGACGTTCTTCGTGCTCGCGCCCGAGCACCCGCTCGTCGGTCCGCTGACGCGCGGCACGGGCAACGAACTCGCGGTCGCGGAGTACGTGGAGGCCGCCGCGAAGCTCTCGAACATCGACCGCTCCAACGCCGAGCGCGACAAGACCGGCGTCGACACCGGCCGCACGATCACGAACCCGGCAACGGGCGCGGAGATCCCGGTGTGGGTTGCCGACTACGTCCTGCCCGACTACGGCGCCGGCGCGCTCATGGCGGTGCCGGCACACGACGAGCGCGACTACGCATTCGCCGAGAAGTTCGGCCTGCCGATCATGCGCGTCGTGCAGTCAGCCCCAGGCGTCGAGGACGAGCTGCCCTACACGTCCAGGGACGGGGTGCTCGTGGAATCGGGTGACGCATCCGGCCAGAGCGTCACCGACGGAGCGCGCACGATCGTCGACTCCCTCGGGGCGGGCGCGGAGTTCACCGTCAATTACCGCCTGCGCGACTGGCTGCTCTCGCGCCAGCGTTACTGGGGCACTCCGATCCCGATCGTGCACTGCGACGAGTGCGGGGTCGTGCCCGTCCCGGACGACGCGCTGCCGGTGCTGCTGCCCCAGGTCGACGACTACCAGCCCAAGGGCCAGTCGCCGCTCGCAGCGGCTGAGGACTGGGTGCGCACGCGCTGCCCGAACTGCTCGTCATGGGCCAGGCGCGAGACCGACACGATGGACACGTTCGTGGACTCGTCGTGGTACTTCCTGCGCTACGCCGACTCGCAGAACGCGCACGCGCCGTTCGACCGCGAGGTGGTCGATCGCTGGCTGCCCGTCGACCAGTACATCGGCGGCGTCGAGCACGCGGTCCTGCACCTGCTCTACGCACGCTTCTTCACGAAGGTGCTCTACGACCTGGACATGGTCGGATTCCGCGAGCCGTTCGCGAGCCTGTTCACGCAGGGGATGATCTACAAGGACGGCGCGAAGATGTCCAAGTCCAAGGGCAACGTCGTGCCGCCGCTGCCCACGGTGGAGCAGTACGGCGCCGATGCGCTGCGCCTGTACGTGCTGTTCCTCGGCCCACCCGACCAGGACGCGGAGTGGCAGGACAACGGCATCGGCGGCACCCGCCGCTTCCTCGACCGCCTGTGGCGCTATGTCCACGGCGTGGTCCGCCTCGACGCGTCCGGCGACACCATCGTCGACTCGCCGAGCCTCGAGGAGCTGCGCGCCGACGCCACCGCACACGAGCTCGTGGCGGCGGCGCACGAAGCGACGAAGAAGGTGACGCAGGACATCGGTCCACGCATGCACTTCAACACCGCGATCGCCGCGCTCATGGAGGCCACCAACACCGGCACGAAGCTGCTCGGGACGCGCGACGACGGTGCACCCGAGATCGTCGACGTCGGCCATCGGTACCTCGCGCAGACGATCGTCGGGCTCGTGCAGCCGTTCGCGCCGCACGCGGCATCGGAGCTGTGGCACGTGCTCGGCGGCGAGGCCGTCTGGGCGCAGCCGTGGCCGACATACGACGAGGCATACGTGCAGCGTGCGACGATCACGCTCGCCGTGCAGGTGAACGGCAAGCTGCGTGGCCAGGTCGAGGTGCCGGCCGACGTCGACGAAGCCGGCGCGCTGGAGGCCGCGCGCGCCAACGAGCACGTCGCGGTGTTCCTCGAGGGGACGCAGTCGGTGAAGGACATCTATGTCCCCGGACGGCTCGTCAACCTCGTCGTTCGACCGGCCTGACGACGCATGAAGCCCGGCCGTGCGCTGCACGACCGGGCTTCGAACCTCGCGTGAATCGTCGAGTCAGGGCGTTCCGCCGGATGTGCCGGGCGGAGGCGGCGCGGACGCTGCCATCGCCGTTGCACCCATGCCGTTCGCGGTTCCACCGCCGCCGCTTGACGACGCCGGCGCTGCAGGTTGTGCGCCTGCGGCCGGTGCACCCGCAGCTGCGGTGCCCGTGGGTGCCGCGGCACCCGGAAGCGGCGGCGCTGACGGAGGTGGCGTCGGCGGCGTACCGGGCGGAGTCGTGCCACCAGGGGGCGGGGTCGTCGGCGACCCGGCGTCGGCGGTGGCGTACCTGGTGTCGGCGGCAGGCCTCCGCCACCGGTCGCCTGCTTCGACAGCATCGACACGAGCTGGTTGAGTACTTCCACGAGCTGCTGCAGCAGCTTCGCGAGCTGTGCCTGCTGGTCGGGAGTCATGGCGGTCGCACCGCCGCCCGAGATGTTCTGCGCACCCGCGGATGCGCCGGCAACGGCGCCTGGAGCGGTCGTCGCGCTGGGCGCTGCACCCGGAGCGGGAGTCGTCGGAGCCGCACCCGGTACGGGCGGTGCGGTGGGCGAAGCTGCTGCTCCGCCGCCTGCCGCGCCGGCAACGGTGCCGGGGGCCGCAGTCGATGGAGCGGCCGTGGTCGGCGGCGCTGCGGGCGGCGTGACGGCTGGTGGTCCGCCTGCCGGTGGTGCACCGGCTGCTCCACCGCCCTGCAGGACTGGCGGCGCGACGCCGCAGTCGATTGCTGCTCCCATACTGTACTCCCCTCGTTCCACGTGGCCCGGTGCTGGATTCCGGTCCCCGAGCGGCCGTTCCCCAACGGTCACCACATCCAGCGAACCACTGCTGGCGTCCGCCGACAAGGGGGAACCGTCACGCACACGGGATACAGCGTCGACCTGCACTCGAACCGCGGCGCATGCAGGTAGTATTCGCCCGCTGTGGGTCGTGCGCAGGGAGCACGCGGCCAGGGCCAGGGAGGACGACGTGGCAGGCGAGGGACGGATCGTGGTCGAAGACTGCGCCATCGCGACGATGGACGCAGCCGGCACGGAGCATCTGGACGGTCACGTCGTGTTCGAGGGCGCCCGGATCGTGGCCGTCGGGCCCGGCCGTGCGCCGGAGCAGCTGCGACGCGACGCGCAGGTCGTGAGCCGTCCCGGCTTCCTCGTCACGCCCGGGCTCGTGAACTGCCACCACCACATGTGTCAGGCCCTCACGCGCGGCCTCGCACAGGATTCGATCCTGTTCGAGTGGCTCACCACCCTGTATCCGACCTGGGCGCACTTCGACGAGGCCGGCGAGGACGCCGCGTCGCGCGCCGCGATCGCCGGCCTGCTGCGCTCCGGCTGCTCGCTGACGACCGACCACCACTACCTGCATCCAGCGGGCGCGGGTGACCTGCTCGGTGTCGAAGTCGCCGCGGCACGCGACCTGGGAATGCGCTTTCATCCGGGGCGCGGATCCATGGACCTGGGCGCGTCCGAAGGTGGGCTGCCGCCGGACCACGTCGTGGAGGACACCGATGCGATCCTCGCGGCTACCGAGGATGCGCTCGACCGATTCCACGACGCCTCGTTCGACTCGATGCTGCGGATCGCCGTCGCGCCGTGCTCGCCCTTCACCGTGACCGAGCGACTCATGCGCGAATCGGCGGAGCTCGCACGCCGCCACGGCGTCCGCCTGCACACGCACCTGGCCGAGACCGTCGAGGAAGACGCGTACTGCCTGGAACACCACGGCTGCCGGCCGGTGGAGTACCTCGAGCGCCTGGGCTGGATCGGCGACGACGTCTGGCTCGCGCACTGCGTGCACCTCGACGATGCGGAGATCGCGCTGTTCGGGCGTGAGGGCATCGGCGTGGCGCACTGCCCGAGCTCCAACGCGCGACTCGGCGCCGGCATCGCACGCACGGCGGACCTGCTGGCGGCGGGCGCACCCGTGGGGCTCGGTGTGGACGGGTCCGCATCCAACGAATCGCTCGGGCTCAACGTCGAGGTGCGCGAGGCAATGCTCTTCGCACGCCTTCGTGGCGGACCGACGGCGATGAGCGCACGCACGGCGCTCGCGATGGGAACGATGCACGGTGCGCGTTGTCTGGGTCGCGAGCACGAAGTCGGCTCGCTCGAGGTCGGCAAGCTCGCCGACGTCGCGCTCTGGGACCTGACCGGCCTCGAACATGCCGGCATCGCCGATCCGATCGCCGCGCTCGTGTTCACCGCGCCGCGCCAGGTGCACACGCTCTACGTGCAGGGACGCGCGGTCGTCGACGCGGGCGAGCTGCGCACGGGCGACGAGGAGACCATCGCCGCGGACCTGACCCGCGAGGCCCAGCGTATCGCCGAGCGCGCGGAGCGAGCGGGAGTGACTGCCTGACCGCCAGCTCACGCCCGGTTGACTGGTTGTCCTGACTGCGATCAAATCGCAGTGACGACAACCACATGCAGAGCTCGCGGGTGACTGGTTGCGATGACTGCGAACAGATCGCAGTGAGGACGACCACATGCGGAGGTGGCGGGTGACTGGTTGTCTTGACTGCGATCAGATCGCAGTCAAGACAGCCACCCGGTGTGCGCGAATGCGGTGAGGGGGATCAGGCCTTGACCGCGTCGCCGGCGAGCACGTTCACGAGTTCGAAGCGATCGACGTCCACGTAGCCGCGGTCGGTGAGCTTGAGCGACGGAATGACGCTCAGCGCGAGAAACGACAGCACCATGAACGGGGCATCGACCGTGACGCCCTGCTCGCGAAGCAGCGCATGGAGGCGGTCCATCGTGGCGGCGACCTCGTGCGGCGGGGCATCCGTCATGATCCCGGCCACCGGCAGTGGCAGCTCGCCGACGATCTCACCCTCGCGTGCGACGACGATGCCCCCGCCGATCTCCGCGAGCCGTTCGACGCTCGCGCGCATCGATGCATCGTCGGCACCGACGACCACGCAGTTGTGTGCGTCGTGCGCGACCGTGGATGCGAACGCGCCGGACCGCAGTCCGAACCCGTGTACGAAGCCGGTCCCGATTCGCCCCGACGCCTGGTGGCGCTCGACGACCGCCAGTTTTGCAATGTCCTGGGTCACGTCACACGAGACCTCGCCGTCGACTACCGGCAGCTCGTCGATGCGATGCTCGGTGAGCAGCTGCCCGTCCCGGGCGCCGACCACGCGAACGTGTACCGTGTCGGACACCGTGTCAGTCGGCAAGTCAGTCGCCTCGACCCGGAATGACAGCGCGTCGAGTGGCGCGATCCGGACGGTGTCCGTGACCGATCCGGGTGACGGCGTACGCGCTTCGACGAGCAATTTCCCATCACGTGCGACCAGACGTCCGGCGCTCCAGACGAGGTCGGGCAGGAACGATTCGAGATCCGGAAGCACGAGTACGTCCGCCCGCGCGCCCGGCACGAGTGCGCCATGATCGCGAAGCCCGTGCGCGAGCGCCGGGTGCAGCGTCGCGAGCAGCAGCGCGTCGATCGGATCGATGCCGCCGGCGATGCACACGCGCAGCAGGTGGTCGAAGTGGCCCTCGTCGACGAGGTGATCGGGCTCGCGATCGTCCGTGCAGAGCGCCGTGAACGCAGGTCCGTGCTCGCGCACGAGCGGCAGCAGGTCCGCCAGGTTGCGCGCGTTGGACGCCTCGCGCATCAGCACCCAGATTCCGCGGCGGCGCTTGTCGAGCGCCTCGGCCAGCTCGGTGCTCTCGTGATCGGAGTTGATGCGAGCCGCGGCGTACGCGTCGAGGTGGCGACCACGCACGCCCGGCGCGTGACCGTCCGCGTGCGTCGCGCCGATCGCGCGCCGCTTCGCGAGTTCCGCGGCATCGCCCGCGATGATCGCCGGGAAGTTCATGAGCTCGCCGATGCCGAGCGCCCGCGGATGCTCGAGCAGGCGTTCCATCCCGTCGACGCCGATGCTCGCGCCAGCGGACTCGAACTGGCTCGCGGGCACGCAGCTGGGCACCATGAACCAGCAGTCGAGCGGCGAGCCGTCCGCGCTGTCCATGAACCAGCGCGTCCCCTCGACTCCGAGCACGTTGGCGACCTCGTGCGGCTCGGCAACCACCGTCGTCGTTCCGCGGGGTACGATCGCCTCCGCGAATCCCCCGACCGTCAGCTTGGAGGACTCGATGTGCACGTGCGCATCGACATAGCCGGGGACCACGTAGCGTCCGGTCGCATCCACGACCTCGTCTGCCTCGACGGACGTGCCCGACGACGG
Organism: Gaiellales bacterium; assembly: GCA_038212015.1. Lineage (GTDB taxonomy): Bacteria > Actinomycetota > Thermoleophilia > Gaiellales > SKUG01 > JAGQUL01. The sequence goes on from JBBQUY010000015.1 coordinate 29,468, forward strand.
CGTTCCACCAGCACGCTCGACGACGGCCGCGATCCGACCCTCCGCCACGAGCAGGTCCGCCTCGAGCCACTCGCGCGTGTGCACCGACAGCACGCGGCCACCGCGGATCGCCAGGTCGGCAGGTTCGTCGCCGCGCGCGACCGCCGCGAGCCTCGTCTCGTTCCAGCTGGGCGTATACGGCATCCGGCAACCTCCCTCGCGCGCGTGCGGAATTCGCGACATCCTAGTGCGCCGACCGCCGCACGGCGCGGATTGCCCGAGAACCCCTTCACGAATGCGCGTTCGCATCGTAGTCTGGAGGAGAGCGGCCGTTGGATGGCCGCTCGTCACCCTGCCATCGGAAGGCACGCACTTGCGCCCCGCACGCATTCTCATCCCCGTCGCGCTGGCCGCCCTGCTGCTCGTGCTCCCGACGTCCGCCGTCGCACAGAACGCGGGCGAGCCGGAGATGATGGAGGATCCGGTCGAGGCGATGGAGCCGGAGATCGAGATCGCCAAGCCCGTCGAACCGGCCGCCGGCGACGATGTCGCTGCGCAGGGCGACGTGATGCCGCAGGCACACGGTGTCGCCGACGCAGCCGTGGCAGATGACGTGCAGGTCGTCGACTCCGCAGCCGCAGTGACGCCGACGTATCCGGTCGTTTCGGGGACCGGTCAGCTGCCGTTCACTGGACTGGATTCCGGTCTGCTCGTGCAGCTGTTCCTGGTCGGATCGGTGTTGCTTGCCGGTGGGGTGACCGCCTTGGCCTGGGCTGGTGCACGAACCGAAACGGCCTAGCTCTTCCGGATCGTTCACGTCCTGAACTACCGGATGCTCCTGCCATACGGCCCACTCGCGTGCTGCAAGGTGTGCAGCACGCACCGACGTTCCTCAAGAACGCCTGCTCCTGCGGCCGATGACTCCCGCACGGGCCGACATGCACGAGAGCGTGTCGGCGGGACGGAGGATCCACCCTGGCGATGGCGCACCGCGCAGCCAGCACTCGACCGCTCACGACCTTCGCCACCATGCTGGTGGTCGGCTTCGCCATGCTCGCCGCCGCGACACCCGCGCTGGCAGACACGACCGCCCCGGACATCACGTTCGGCACCTGGACCGAATCCTCCCCCTACGCCCACTACGATGGGACCGACGACGTCGACCGACTGTGGTTCAACCCGACCTTTTCGGGCAGCGCCACCGCCTCCATCATCGCGAAGGATCCCGAGACCGGCGTCAAGCATGTGACGTGGCCACAGCCACCCACCGGCTGGTCGCCGCCCGGCTCGAACGATGCGAGCGCTTCCGACTTGCCCGGCCTGGTCGCCTCGTTCTGGGACACGTCCTCGACGATCTATGCATCGAACTTCACGGATGCGCCGGCGGTCACGCGCCTGGATCCGAACGTGGAGGTCAACTGGGGCACGGAGTCCCCGCACTCCTCGATCGCACCGTCGACATTCGCCGCTCGCTGGACGGGCCGGCTGCTTGCACCCGACACCGGCACCTACTTCTTCCAGACCAGGTCGAACGACGGAGTGCGGGTCAAGGTCAACGGCATGGAGGTCCTGCGCTGGTGGAACGACACAGGCTCCAACCACGTCGCGACCCAATGCCCCACGGGGATCGATCTCATCGCCGGCACGAAGTACGACATCGTCGTCGAGTACTTCGAGAACACCACCAACAGCGCGTCGATGGAACTGCGCTGGCGGCGCCCCACGCAGGCTTCCGAGTATCGGACCCCCACCGGCTGCGACGCATCGCCCGCCTCGACTGACAACGCAGCCACGGGCATGACGGGCCTGGGGCTGTCGAACTATCCCGTCATTCCCGCAAGCCAGTTCACGGTCGGCGGCGGCGGATACTCGCGAACCTTCTCCTGGACCGCGGCGGCGGCCGGGGGTGCGCCGTTCATCACGGCCGAGAACGGCGACTCGCCCGGCGACGTGTCCTCCGCACGGCCGATCGAATTCGTCGCGGACGATCAGCCACCCGTAGCGGGCGGCACCGGCACCCTCGACATCCAGATGCCCGGGTGGGGAGCCGACGGCAGCAACTACCTCGTGTTTCCACGTGCCGACATGATCACCGATGCCGGCGCCTCCGCCGCGGACTACACGAAGATGACGCGACTGGTGCAGCGTCGCGACGGGAGCCCGGACGGCCTCGGCGGCTGCACCACCGCGACCGCCAACTGGACGAACGTCGGCACGCCCATCCTGACGGCCACCTCGTACTCGGCACCGATACCGGCCGCCGGCGTCTGCTCCGAATTCCGCTATCTCGTCACCGACACGGTCGGCAACACGCTCGAGCTGTACGCATCCGGGTTTCGCGGCTGGGACGGCTCCCTGCCGAACGTGACCGTCACCAGCATTGCCGAGGGCATCAACCCGCAGTACCAGCACGTCACGTCGGCGAGCACGATCTTCTTCAACGGCAATCAGTCGGGCACGTTCGACGTCACCGCCCAGCCCACGGACGCGGAAGCCGGCCCGTTCCGGATCCGGTTCCGCGGTCAGGGCGTCAACGGCTGGCTCAGCCCGGCGACCGATCTCGACGTCTACGACCCGGGACCCTGGATCGGCACGTACGAATGGGACCCGAGCTCCGCCAGCCTCGGAGACCAGCGCATCGACGTGTGGGACTACGCCTCACGCACCAGCTCACCGATCACGCATACGATCACCGATGATCCGCTCGGCCCGACCGGCGGGGCGTTCACGCCGGGTGACGGCATCACCTGGCGCAACACGCCGTCGGTTCCGTTCGACATGACGACCGCGATGTCCGATGGCACGGGAGCCGGCGTCGCGTCCTACCAGCTCCAGCGCGAAGCAGTGACCTGGACCGCCGGCGCGTGCCCTGCGTTCACCGGCGTGTACACGAACGTCGGAGCGCCCGTCTACGGGAACCCGCCACCGCCCATCACCGCCGTCACCGACACGACCGGCATCACCGACAACGCGTGCTACCGCTATCGCGTCGAGGCGACCGACAACGTCGGCAACCTCGGCTATGCGACCAACACCAACTCAGTGCGCGTCGACGATACCGATCCCACCGTCACGCTCGACACCATCCCCGCGTCCGGCAGTGGCAGCATCACGATTGGCGGGACTGCATCCGACACGATGAGCGGCGTCGCGAGCGTCACCGTCCGCGTCGAGGACATGTCGGCACCCGGCCCGACGACGACCATCTACGCCGACTCGACCTTCAGCGCGACGACTCCCACGCAGGTCTGGGGCGATTTCATCTGGGATTCCACACCCTGGAACGGTCCCCACAGGCTGCACATCGACGTCATCGACGTCGCCGGCAACGTCGTCACCAGCGCGATCACGCACGACATCCTGCTCGACAACAGCGCGCCGACGATCACGCACACCGGCTTCGCCGAGGGCAACCACCCCGAATACCAGCACATCGACCCGGTCGCCACCAACCACCGGGCCTGGGTCAAGACGACCGGAATCGGTACAGCGATCCCGTCGATCTTCGCGACCTTCCTGCCCGACGATCCCGAATCCGGCATCGACTTCATCACCACTCCGGCCGCGCCGGGCGGCACCACGGCGTGGACGCCGGCGACCGCGACCGTCGTGCAGGATCCCGGCCCGTACGTCCAGCAGTACACGTGGCAGGACGGCGTCACGAGCTTCGGCCAGCGCGCAGCCACCGCTACCAGCGGATCCGGGAAGGTCTCGGCCGAGGCACCGTTCACCATCACCGAAGACAACACCGCCCCGGTCGGCGGATCGATCAGCCCGCAGCCGATTCCGGGCCCGACCTGGCACACGTCGCTGAGCGTCGCACTGTCGATCGTCGGCTTCGTCGACGCAGACGCGGGAATCGCAACGCAGCGCATCGAACGCGACGAGGTCGCTCGCAATGCAGCGGGATCCTGCAACGGTGCGCCCTGGCCGCTGACGTGGAGCACCGTGGTGTCCACGCCGTCCGCGTCGCTGCCCGCGACCGTCACCGACACGTCGCTCGTGCACGGCATGTGCTACCGCTACCGCATCGTCGCCACCGACAACGTCGGCAACGTTGCCTCCACGAGCATCACTGCGCCACACGTCGCGGTCGACGCACTCGCACCAACCGCGACGATCTCGGCATCGTCGCCGAGCTCGACGATCATGGGAACGGTGAACCTGATCGGCACGTCGTCCGACGGCGCAGCCGACGGCTCCAACTCAGGCGTCGCTCAGGTCACGGCCCGGTGGAAGAACCTCGACGACCTGACGACCGGCACGCTCGCGGCAGATACGAGCGCCGAGCCGGCATGGTCGATCGCATGGAACACGACGTCCGGCGCAACGCCTGACGGCACCTACCGCATCTTCGTCGACGTGCGGGACGTGGCAACGAACGCAGTGACGTCCGTCGCCACACGCGACTTCGTCGTCGACAACACCCCGCCGCTGGTCACCCTCGATTCGTTTGCCTTCGGATCCCTCGTCGACTGTCAGTACTGGAGCGGTCCGGCGAGCAGGACGTTCTGGTTCTCCGTTGTCGGCGCCGGCTGCGGCGCCAGCGACTTCACCATCCGCGTCAACGCCACCGACGCGCCGGGAGGCGTGGCGTACGTGCAGTTCCCGACGACGAGCACCACCGGCACCGCGATCGTCCCCGATGGCGGCGATCCCGCCATCGACTCCACCGGACCGAACCCGTACGAGATGCGGTACGCCTACACCACAGCAGCCGACGATCCCGGCGCCGAGATCGTGTCCGCGACCGGCAACTCGGGCGCCGACACCAACCTCGACATCAACATCAGCCGCGACGACACCGGTCCGACCGGACACACCATCACCGGCCCGGGCGCAACCACCGCGCCGGCGTGGTGGAGCAACGCGTCCGCGCCGAGCATCAGCTTCGACATGTCCACCGCCACCGACGGCGGTGCGGGCGTGCGCGCCGCGGGCCATCGACTCCAGCGACGCGAGGCGCCCGGGCCCGACTGCACCACCTGGACCGGCTACACGTCCGTCGGCGGGTTCGGCGTCACGTCCCCGTACGCCGACGCGTCCGCCGCGGAGGACACCTGCTACCAGTACCAGCTCGTCGCCTACGACAACGTCAACAACCCCGGCACCGTGACGGCGACCAACCGAGTTCGAATCGACCGCACGCTGCCCTCGGTCGCTGGCAATACCATCAACCCCGTCCCCGCGTACGTCACGGGCACCTCGTTCACGCTCTCCGGCACCGCCAGCGACAACTGGTCGGGCGTCGCGAGCATCAGCGTCCGCCTCGGCGCCGGACCCGCCACTGCATGTACCCCCGCCGTCGCGGCCAGCTGGAGCTGCACCTGGGACACGACCACGGCGCCCAACGGGCCGACGACGCTCGTGCTCGTCGTCACCGATGCAGCCGGCAACGTGCTCGACTCGCAGACCCAGCCCACGTACGTTGACAACGAACCGCCGACGGTCGGCGTCACGCTCGCCGAAGGCACCAACCCCGCCGCACAGCACGTCGTGTCGAGCGCCACGCCGCGCATCTACGTCAACACCAGCGCCGGCTCCAGCGGCGACTTCACGATCACCACGACCCCGGCCGACGGCTTCAGCGGCGTCGCCAGCGTCTCGCATCCCGCGCTCGGCACCAACTGGACCCGCACGCCGACGGGTGGCAACGTGGCAAGCCCCGGACCGTACGAGCTCACGTATGCGTGGACAGGCGGCGCAACGACCGCCGACCCGCAGGGCCAGGTCGTGATGGTCACCGACAACGCCTCCAACGTCAGCACCGCACCGTTCGAGGTGCACGCCGACACGACCAGCCCGACCGGCGCGACGCTCGACTACGAGGACGGCCCCGCCGCAACTCCGTCGATCACCTTCGACGAGGGCGACGACATCGGTGGCTCCGGCGTGGCGACCTGGCGCATCGAGCGCCGCGAGGCCGCCGTCACCGGACCCAACACCTGCGACACGGGTGCGTGGAGCACCTGGACGACGGCGGTGACCGGCCCGCTCGTCTCGCCGTGGACCGACGGCACCGTCGTGCTCAACCGCTGCTACCAGTACCAGCTCGTCTCCGTCGACCACGTCGGCAACGCGACCATCGCCACTGACGCCACCGGCGACACCGTCACCATCGAGCCAGCCGGCATCGTCATCGTCGAGAGCGGCGCGGGACCCTCCACCGACGTCACCGAAGGCGGCGCGATCGACACGTACACCGTGCGCCTGCGCACCCGCCCGAGCGCGGACGTCGTCATCACCCTCGGCCCCGACGAACAGGTCGCCACCAACGTGCCGACGCTGACGTTCACCAGCGCGAACTGGAACATCGCGCAGACGGTGACGGTCACCGCCGTCGACGACGCCCTTGACGAGGTTCCCGATCCGCATTCGGGCACGATCACCCACGTCGCCGCGAGCGACGACTCGGGCTACGCCACGCTCACGGGCGCGAACGTCGTCGCGAACGTCACCGACAACGACGTCGCCGCATTCGTGGTCTCGCCCGCGCAGGCGAGCGTCGCGGTCACCGAGGCCGGCGCCACGAGCGACACCTATACGATCCGCCTCAATTCGCAGCCGACTGCGAACGTCACCGTCACGCTCGGCAACTCGGATGGCCAGGTCACGTTCGCGCCGTCGTCGCTGACGTTCAACCCCGCGAACTGGAATGTTGACCAGACGGTCACGATCACGGCCGTCGACGACGACTACGACGAGGTGCCCGACGCGCACTCGGGTGTCGTCACCCACGGCGTCGCGAGCAGCGATCCGCTCTACGCCGCGCTCACGATCAGCGACACCGTCGCAGCCGTCACCGACGACGACGCCGCCGGCGTCACCGTCGCCCCCACCATCGGACTGACGGTGGAGGAGGGCAACCCCGCCACCGACCAGTACACCGTCGTGCTCGACAGCCAGCCCGTCGGCAGCGTCAGCATCAACGTCACCGACGACGTCGACGTCGACGTGTCGACGTCGCTGCTCGTCTTCGATTCGTCGAACTGGAACGTGCCGCAGGTCGTCTACGTGTCGGCATTCCAGGACGCGATCGCCGAAGGTGCGCACACCGGCATCGTGTCGCACACCACCTCCGCTCCCGACCCGAGCGACGCAGCGTACGCCTCCGTCGCGGTCAGCCCGGTTACCGTCGACGTGATCGACGACGACGTCCCCGGCATCGAAGTCACCCCGAGCAGCGGCCTCACCGCCACCGAGGGCGGCACCGGATCCACGTACCAGGTCCGTCTGGAAACCGAGCCGATCGCACCGGTCACGATCAGCTTCGCGACCGGCGCGCAGCTGCAGCCGATCGCCGACGTCACGTTCACCTCCGGCGACTGGAACACGTACCAGACGGTCACCGTCGCTGCCGTGCAGGACGACGTCGACGAGGTGCCGGACCCGCACACCGGCACGATCGTGCACACCGTTGCCAGCACCGACGCGACCTACGGCGGCTGGGCGCTCGCCGACCAGAGCATCGCGATCACCGATGACGACCAGGCCGCGATCACCGTCGACGAACTCGGCGGCGTGACCGTCGACGAAGCGAACGTGGCCGCGACCGACACCTTCACGGTCGTCCTCGAATCCGAACCCGTCGGCATCGTCACGATCACCCCGAACGCCGACGCGCAGGTCACCACGAGTGCCGCCGTCACCTTCGACGACACCGACTGGTCGATCCCGAAAGTGATCACCGTCACCGCCGTCAACGACGCGATCGACGAGGCGAATCCGCACCCCGGCGTCATTTCCCTCGCCGTTACCGGCGACCCGCTCTACGCAGCGATCAGCCCGCCGCCCGTCACTGCCAATGTCGCCGACGACGACACCGCCGGCATCATCGTGTCGGCCGGAACGCTCGCGCTCGACGAGGACCTGCCCGCCGGCGACTCGTTCACCGTCCGCCTGCGGAGCCAGCCGACCTCGCCCGTCACGATCACGCTGACCACCGACGCACAGACGACGGCAGCAGCGCCGACGCTCACGTTCACGCCACTGGACTGGAACGTCGACCAGACCGTCACGATCACGCCGGTGGACGATCCGACCGTGGAGGACGATCCGCACCCGACCAGCGTCGGCATCGCAGCCACCGCAGGCGACGCCCCCTACCTCGCCGTGTCGCCGATCACCAAGCTCGGGTCGGTCATCGACAACGACGTGCCCGGCGTCACGATCGACGTGGCGAACAGCGTCGACGTCACCGAGGGAACCGGTACCGACCAGTACGCCGTCGTGCTGGACCGGCAGCCCCAGGCGGACGTCGTGGTGACCGTCGTCGCCGACTCGCAGGTGATCGGCCTGCCCAGCACGCTGACCTTCACCACCACGAACTGGAACGTCGCCCAGATCGTCACCGTCACCGCGGTCGACGACGACATCGACGAAGGCACCGGCACCCACCCTGGCGGCTTCACGCACACCGTCGCGAGCAGCGACTCGCGCTGGGCAGGCGTCACGACGGCAGCACCCGTCGCCGTCGCCGTCACCGACAACGACGTCGCAGGCGTCACCATCACCTCGTCGAGCCCCAACGCGCTCGACGAGGACACGCCTGCTCCCGGCACCACCGTCACCTACACCGTCGAGCTCGACTCCCAGCCCACCACTGACGTCGTCATCGACCTGACGGTTCCCGGCGACCTGTCCGCGTCACCCACCACGCTCACCTTCACGGCCGCCAACTGGGCCGCCCCGCAGACCGTCACCGTCGGTGCGATCGACGACCTCGTCACCGAAACCCCCGTTCACACGCGCACGATCACCCACGCCATCACCACCGGCGATGTCTTCTACGGCGCCGTGACCGTCGCCCCGGTCGCGTTCGACGTCACCGACAACGACATCCCCGGCATCACCGTCAGCGAGACGACGCTCATCGCCACCGAAGGCGGCGCCACCGACACGTTCACGGTCGTGCTGGAGACGCAGCCCGCCGCCGACGTGACGATCGACCTCATCGGCACCCAGGTCGGTTTCGACGTGGACCCGCTCACGTTCACGAGCCTGACCTGGAACACGCCGCAGACCGTCACCGTCACCGCCACCGACGACGACATCGACGAGCACCCCGACACCCATGCCGGGCTGGTCGAATTCGACGTGACCGGAGATCCGGTCTACGCCGGATGGGTGCTTGCCGACATTCCCGTCGCGATCACCGACAACGACGTCGCCGGCGTGACGATCACGCCCGGTGCCACCGCCGTCAGCGTCGACGAGACCGGCGCCACCTCCGCGACCTACACCGTCGTGCTCGACACCGAGCCGACCGCGCCCGTGACGATCACGCCCACCGTCGGTGACGGCCAGACGACCGTCGCCCCCGCATCGCTGTCGTTCACGGCCGGCGACTGGAGCACCCCGAAGACCTTCACGGTGACAGCCGTCGACGACCCCGACGACGAGCCCACCACGCACTCCGGTACGGTGCTGCACACGGCAAGCAGTGCCGACACCCACTACGACGCGACGCTGACGATCGCCTCGCAGTCCGTCGTCATCACCGACAACGACACGAGCTCGGTCATCGTCACGCCCACCAGCGGGCTCGTGCTCGACGAGGCAGTGCCCGCAACCACCGCCTCCTTCGACGTCGTGCTCGCCACGCGCCCGATCGGCAACGTCGTCATCTCCTTCGCCACGTCGGACGGCCAGACGACCGTCGCACCCGGGCCGCTCACGTTCACGCCGACGAACTGGAACGTTCCGCAGACCGTCACGGTCTCCGTCGTCAACGACGACATCGACGAGGCTCCCACGCACACCGGCATGATCGTCGTCGACGCCGCCTCCACGACCGACGCCCTCTATGCCGCGTTCGACCCCGCCGACGTCAGCGCCGATATCGCCGACGACGACACGTCGGCCGTGATCATCACCGAAAGCGGCGGCTCCACCGACGTCGACGAGGCCAGCACGAGCGACACCTACCTCGTGCGACTGCAGACGCGGCCCACCGCCAACGTCACGATCGACATCACCGGCGGCTCGCAGGCGAGCACGACTCCCGTGCTGCTCACGTTCACGCCCGCCAATTGGAATGTCGACCAGACGGTCACCGTCAACGGCACCCCCGACTTCGTCGTCGAGGGTCCGCACGACCAGACCATCACGCACGCGATCGTCGCCGGCGACGCGACATACGTGCCCGCGCTCGCGATCGCGGACGTCGTCGCGCACGTCACCGACGACGACGTCGCCGGAGCGACGATCACGCCGACGAGCGTCGACGTTGCCGAAGGCGCCCCCGGCGTGACCGATACCTACGACGTCGTGCTCGACGCCGAGCCCGCCGCGGACGTGACGATCGCGCTCACGCCTGACTCCCAGCTGCTCGTCTCCACGCCAGCGCTCGTGTTCACGCCGCTGAACTGGAATGCGCCGCAGTCGGTCACCGTGACCGCGAACGACGACCTGGTCGTCGAGGGATCACCGCATGGCGGCCTGATCACGCACGCGATGTCGAGCCCCGATACGATCTTCGACGGCGTCGCCGTCTCCGACGTGACTGCGAACATCACCGACGACGACGTCCCAGGCGTGACGATCAACCCGCCGAACGTCTCCGTCACCGAGGGCGGCACAGGCTCGACGTTCGGCGTGACGCTGGAAAGCGTTCCCACCGCGGACGTCACCGTGTCGTTCACCGAGGGCGGCCAGCTCGTCCCGATGGCATCGCTCACGTTCACCGCGGCGAACTGGAACACCACGCAGAACGTCGCGGTGTCCGCCTTCAACGACTTCATCGCCGAGGGCGCACACGCCACCACGATCACCATCGACACCTCGAGCAGCGACAGCTACTACGGCCCCGGCGCACTGACGATCACCCCCGTGAACGTCGCCATCGCCGACGATGACGTGGCGGGCGTGCTCGTGACGCCCAACGCCGGCCTGGCCGGATCCGAAGGCGGCGCGCCCGTCTCCTACGACGTCTCGCTCACGAGCCAGCCCGTCGCAGCCGTGACGATCACCCTCACCGGCGACTCTGACGGCACACCCGTGCCGTCCACGCTCACCTTCGACGCGACGAACTGGGCCACGCCACGGACCGTCGACGTGTCCATCATCCAGGACGCGATCGCCGAGAGTGCTCACACGACGACGATCACCCACGCGGTGTCGAGCGCCGACCCAACGTATGCAACGACGGTGACCATCGCCGACCAGAGCATCGCGATCACCGACGACGACACGGCATCCGTGGCATTTACCCCGCTGCTGCCCGGTCCCCTCGCGATCGGCGAGGGAGGCCCAGCCGCCACCTACACCGTCGCGCTCACCTCGGAGCCGACCGGCGACGCCACCATCGACGTCGCGTCGCTCGCCGGCGAGGCGGTCGCAGCTCCGTCGACGCTGACGTTCACGTCGACGAATTGGATGACGCCGCAGACCGTCACCGTCACCGCGGTCGACGACCTGGTCGCCGAGCTCGATCCGCACGCCGATTCGCTCACGCACACCGCTGGCGGCGCAGATCCGGCCTACGCCGCGCTGACGCTCGGCGACATGGACCTGGAGATCACCGACAACGACCCGCCGGGCGTGCTCATCGATGCCACGCTCCCCGACACGCACGTGATCGAAGGCGGCCTCGGCGACACGGTCCGCGTGCGCCTTGGATCCGAACCGACCGCGGACGTCGACGTGACGCTGTCGGCATCGCAGGTGACGCTCGGCGCGACGACGCTCACGTTCACGTCCGCCAACTGGAACATTCCGCAGGACGTCACCGTCGACGCGATCCAGGACGACATATTCGAGGGCCCGCACGTCGGCACCATCGACGCGCTCACGGGAAGCGTCGGCGACCCGTACTACGCCGGCGTCGCTGCGACCCAGCACGCCGTCACGATCGACGACGACGACACCGCCGGCGTGATCATCACCCAGGCCACGCCGAACACGCTCGACGAGCAGGCGCCGCTTGCCGGCCAGACCTACCACGTGCGCCTGCAGAGCGAGCCGATGCAGCCGGTCGACGTCGCCGTCACGCCCGACGCGCAGGTCGAAGCGTCGGCGACCACGCTCACGTTCACCGCCAGCACGTGGAACGTCGACCAGGCCGTCACCGTTCGACCGATCGACGATGCCCTCGCAGAGCCGAGCCCGCACGACGGCAGGATCACGCACGACACCATCAGCGCCGACCCCGCATACGGCGCGGGCGCACTGGCGATCGACCGCGCCGACTTCGCGATCGACGACAACGACACGCCCGGCGTGACCGTCACCCCGACCGCACCGCACGCGGTCATCGAAGGCGGCGCCACCTCGACCTACACGATCGTGCTCGACAGCCCACCCACGGCGAACGTCACGATCGCCCCGGTCTCGTCGCAGCTCGAATGGAGCGTGCCGAACATCACCTTCACCACCACTGACTGGAACACGCCGCAGACCGTCACGCTGCGCGCCATCGACGACGACATCGACGAGACCGACCCGCACACCGGCACGATCGTCCACGCGGTGACGAGCGCCGACACCGGCTACCAGCCCGTGCTGGCAGCCGACGTGAGCGCCGACATCACCGACAACGACACGTCGGACCTGGTCGTCACGCCCGTCGGCACGCCCGCCGTCGACGAAGCCGGCGCGCTGCCGGCGGCGCAGTACGTGCTCACGCTCACGAGCCGGCCCGCGAGCGACGTGACGGTCACGCTTGCCACGCCTGCGCCCGCGCAGGTCGCCTTCAGCGCCGCCACCGTCACGCTCACGAGCACAAACTGGAATACCGGCGTCACCGTCGACGTGTTCGCGGTGCAGGACGACGTCGACGAGCCCTCGCCGCACACCGCCACGATCACGCACGCGATGACCAGCGCCGACCCGAACTTCGACGCCGAGACCGGACCTGACCAGCTCGTCGACGTGGCAGACGACGACACGGCGGGCGTGACGATCACGCCGAGCGGCGCGTCCACCGACGTTGCCGAGGACGGCAGCGCGGTCGACGACTACGACGTCGTGCTCGAATCGCAGCCGATCGCGGACGTGACCATCACGATCGCGACGCCCGATGGCGAGGTCGCCGTCGCGCCCGCCACGCTGACGTTCACGTCGACGAACTGGAACGTGGCGCAGACCGTCGCCGTCAGCGCCGTGCAGGACTTCGTGTTCGAAGGAGCGCACACCGGCACCATCACCCACGTCGCATCGTCCGTCGGCGATCCCAGCTACGACCCGACCGCCACGGCGATCGCGGACGTCGTCGCCAACGTGCTCGACGACGACGTTCCCGGCGTGATCGTCACCCCGGCCGGGGGCACCTTCGAGATCGCGGAGGGCGGCCCAGTCGACCAGCTCGTCGTCACGCTCGCCACCGAGCCGAAGGCGCCCGTGACGATCGACCTGACCACGCCGGACGGCGAATCGACCGTCCTGCCGACGCAGGTCGTGCTCGACGCCGCGAACTGGAACACCGGCGTCGCCGTCGACGTGACGGCCGTCGACGACGGATTCATCGAAGGCACGCACACCGCGGACGTCGCGTTCACGATCGACGCCGCGGCCAGCGACGACGACTACGACCTGGTCGCCATCGCGAACGCCACCGCGCAGGTCTCCGACAACGACGCGGCATCAGCGATCGTCGACACGGGCGACGGACTCTCGCTCGACGAAGCGTCGGTCGGGACGACCGACACGTTCAGCATCCGGCTCGGAGCATCGCCGGCCGTCGGCGAGACCGTCGACATCGCCCTGGGTGAGCTCGCGCCGAGCGGCCAGCTGACATTCGCCCCGACGTCGCTCACGTTCGACGACACGAACTGGAACACCCCGCAGGACATCACGGTCACGGTCGCCGACGATGCCATCGACGAAACAGACCCGCATGCCGCAGCGATCCAGTTCACCGTCACGAGCACCGACGCAAACTTCTCGTCCGTGACGATTCCCGATGCCGACGTGACGATTGCCGACGACGATACCGCCGGCCTGGTGATCACGCCCGCCACGATCGCGGTCGCCGAAGCCGGCACCACGAGCCAGGTCGTCGACGTCGCGCTCGCGAGCGAGCCGATCGGACAGGTCGAGGTGACCGTGACGGGCGACTCGCAGGTCGACGCCAGCGGCACGCTCACGTTCACGCCCGCGAACTGGAGCACGCCGCAGCAGGTCACCGTCACGGCCCGTCAGGACCTCGACGACGAGCTCGACCCACACCCCGGCATCGTGACGTTCGGCGTGTCGTCCCCCGCCAGTGCCGACCCGACCTACGATGCACTCGCAGACGCGACTCGAACGGTGGACGTCGCCGACGACGACGTGAGCGCGGTGAACGTGACGCTCGTCGCAGGAACCGGCGTGGACGAAGCTACTCCCGCCACCACCGTCGAATACGAGGTCGTGCTCAACTCCCACCCGAGCGGAGACGTGACCGTCACGCCGGTTCCGGACGCGCAGCTCCAGGTGGTCGGACCGACGACGCTGACGTTCACGCAGTCCGACTGGATGAACGCACAGACCATCCAGGTACGCGCCGCGGACGACCAGGTCGCCGAAGCGTCACCGCATCCTGGCCTGCTCGCCTTCGCGGTCGCCGGCGCCGATCCGCGCTACGCCGCGCTCACGCCTGCACCTGAATCCCTGGACGTGCTCGACGATGACGTCGCCGGTGTCTCCGTGACGCAGGGTGTCGTGCCGGCGCCGCTCGCGGAGGACGGCTCGCTGCCGAATGCCACCTACGACGTAGTGCTCACCTCGCAGCCGATCGCCGACGTCGACGTCACGCTCACGCCCGACACGCAGGTGTCGGTCGTGGGCGCAAGCGTGCTGACGTTCACCGCGGCGAACTGGAGCGTTCCGCAGACGGCGACCGTGGCGGCAGTCGACGACTTCGTCACCGAATCCGATCCGCATTCGGGCGTCATCACGCACGCGTCCGACTCGACGGGCGACGCGAACTACGCCGCCCCTGCGACCCTCGCGATCACCGATGCCCGGTTCGAGGTCGCCGACGACGACGAGCCCGGCTTCACGCTTGATCCCGTCGCGCCGGCACTGACCGTCGACGAGGCAGGTGCCACGTCGCAGACCTACACGCTCTCGATCGACAGTATCCCGGCGGGCGACGTGATCGTGAACATCGCCACGACGAGCGCCGACGTCACCGTCTCGCCTGCGTCGCACACCTTCAACGCCGGCAACGCGGCTGATCCGGCGACGATTTCCGTGACGGCCGTCGATGACTCGGTCATCGATCCGGGTGAGACGGCGACGATCACGCACTCGCTCGACCCGTCGAGCGATCCGGGCTACGCCGCAGCGGTGCCGGCGATCGTCATTCCCGATGCGACGGTGGACATCACCGACGACGACGTCGCCGAGCTGGTCGTCGTCGACGGCGGCGGCGTGTCCGTGGCCGAGGCCGGCGAGACCACCGGCACGTTCACCGTCGCGCTGTCGGCGGAGCCGTCATCCGACGTCGTCATCGACCTCGCCGAAACCGCCGGCGGCACCCCCCAGCTGGACGCCGACGGCGCAGCGCTGACACCCGCGACGCTGACGTTCACGGCAACGAACTGGAACGCGCCCCAGACCGTCACGGTGCAGCCCGAGGATGACGCGATCGTCGAGCCCGATCCGCACGCTACCGGCGTGTCGCTCAGCATCGACGCCTCGGCCTCCGCCGACGAATTCGACGCAGTCACCCACCCGGCCGTGCCCGTCTCGATCGCCGACGACGACGTCCCCGCATTCATCGTGACCGATTCCGCCGACATGTCGATGGACGAGGCCGCGCTCACCCAGCGCACCATCAACGTGCGCCTGGCGACGGTGCCCGCGACGCCGGTCGTGCTCAACGCATCCGGCAGTGGCCAGGTGTTCTCGATGTCGCCGCCCACCGCGCTCGACGCGTCGAACTGGAACACCGGCATTGACCTGGTGTTCCAGGTCAACGACGATGCGATCGCCGAGGCCAACCCACACGACGGCACCGTCACGATCAACGTCGCGCCGTCGTCGGATCCCGCATACGCATCGCTCGCGATCGCCCCGCGCACGTTCTCGATCACCGACGACGACCTCGCCAACGCGAGCATCACGTGCAATCCCGGCGCGGACTGGGCCACCAACGGCGCCGGCAGCGTGGAGATGAGCGAGGACCCGACGGCGGCCACCTCCGACGTGTCCTGCTACATCCAGGTCGGCACCGCCGTCGCCGAGGACGTCACGATCGCCATCACGGCAGCGCCGACGAGCCAGATCACGGCCAATCGCACGAGCGTCGTCATCCCACAGGGATCACAGAACAGCGAGGAGGTCATCTTCACGGCCACCGACGACGCGATCGTCGAGGGCACGCACGCCGCATCGATCGAGTTCGAGGTCACGTCCGTCGATCCGATCTACGACGCGTTCACGATTCCGACCGTCGACGTCGAGATCACCGACGACGACACGGTCGGCACGATCGCCGACCCGGCCGGTCCGATCGCCGTCACCGAAGGTGGAGGTGCGGAGACGGTCACGCTGCGCCTGACGAGCCAGCCGACCGCTCCCGTGACGATCGCAGTCGACGGCGGCGCCCAGGTCGATGCCTCGCCCGCGACGATCACCTTCCTGCCGACGACCTGGAACGATCCACAGTCGATCTCGGTGCGCGCAACCGACGATCCGATCGACGAGCCCGACGGTCACGCCGGGCAGGTGACGTTCACCGTCACCGCAGGCGACGCCGGCCATCTCGCCCACACCCCGACGCCCGTCGACGTGACGATCACCGACAACGACACCCCCGGCGTGATCGTCGCGCCGACCGGCGCTGGCAACGCGGTCGGCGAGGCCGGCACCACCGACACGCTCGACGTGCGCCTCGGCACGCTCCCGACCGACGACGTGACCGTTACGCTCGACGTCGGCGCGCAGCTGACCGCCACGCCCGCGACGCTGACGTTCACCGCCGCGAACTGGAATGACCCGCAGGCCGTCACGATCGGCGCCGTGCAGGACCCGATCGTGGAAGGCGACCACACCGGAACGATCACGTTCGCGATCGGCAGCAACGATCCGGCGTACGTCGCGGGCAGCGCATCCACGCCGCCGAGCCAGCCCGTCACGATCACCGACGACGACCTCCCCGGCATCACGATCGTCGAGACAGATGCCGCGACGAGCGTCACGGAAGCGGGCGGCACCGACACGTACACGATCGCGCTGCTGGGCCAGCCGACCGCGGACGTGACGATCGCCATCGACGGCGGCACCCAGGTGACGACGGCTCCCGCGTCGCTGACGTTCACGGCGGCGAACTGGGATGCCCCGCAGGTCGTGACGGTCACCGCGGTGCAGGACGACGTCGACGAGCCCGATCCGCACACCGGACAGATCACGCACGTCGCCACGACGACGGCCGCAGCCTGGACCGGCGCGAAGATCGCCGGCGTCGCGGCACGCATCGCCGACGATGACGAGGCGAACATCGTCGCGGTGCAGACCGGGGGCAGGACAGCCGTCGTCGAAGGTCGCGAGGCGGGCGACACGATCACCTTCGCGCTGTCGAGCCAGCCGACGAGCGACGTGTCGATCCTCGCCAAGGGCGACACGCAGGTGTCGGTCACCGACAAGCCGATCGTCCTCACGCCCGCGAAGTGGAAGGACCCGATCACGCTCAAGGTGAACGCGATCGACGACGAGGAGGTCGAAGGCGACCACGAAGGCGCGATCACCTTCACCGTGTCGAGCGATGACGCCGGCTACAGGAAGGCATCCACGCCCGCGGTGACCGTGGCGATCGGTGACAACGACGTCGACGAACTGCGGCCGAACACCACGACCGAAGAGGACGAGCACGACGACGGCGAGACCGGGACGCGCGGGCCGCGCCTGACGGTGCCACCAGCGACGACCCGCCAGCCCGACGGCGATTCCGACCTCGATGCTCGCCGCACGTCCGACGGCGCGACACGCACCGATGCGGGGAGCACGCGAACGCCCGACGGCGTGGAAGGCGCATCGACGACCGGTACCAAGAACCCGGACGGAATGCAGACGGGCCGCCGCCTCGGAGGCGAGGTGACGGCTGCCATGGAGGAGGAGACGGTGCCCGTGCGGCGCACGCCGATGGCGCGCATGGCCGACTGGTTCCAGGAGAACTGGTCGCTCGCGGCGCTCATCGTCGGCGGCGGCACGATCGTTGCCGGCACCGGTGCGTGGCTCCTGCGCGGCGACCCGATCAAGGCCGCCCAGCGCGCAGCCAACGCGAAGGGAGCGGCGGACGCGGCACGCCGTGGTGCCAGCAAGGGAAGCAGTCATGTGCGCCCGCGCCGCGTGGGCAATAAGAAGAAAAAGCGCGTTGACGACGAGGACGACGACGGCCCCGCGCCGGGCGCGCGACGTCGCCGCTGACGCGCGCCCGGGTGCGGCGTGATGAAGTCGTAGGGAATTCGTGACGGAGCTGGCACGAAGCGCGCGCATTGCGTGACGAACGAGCCGCGATGGTTGCGGCATGGACCGTCTCGCTTGCCCCATGCTGCTCATCGCCACCTGCCTGCTGCTCGCCGGGTGCGGCGGAGACAGCGATTCCACGGATGCCGAGGTCGTCGCGCGGGCAGCGCCGCCGAGCGGCGATGCGCCGACGGCCGATCCCGACGGCCCGGATCCGTCCGCAGACCTCGTGCCGACCAGCACGGAGGCGGGCATCGTGGTGGACGTCGCGGGCGCGGTGCGACGGCCGGGCGTGTACCGCATGTCGCCCGGCGCGCGCGTGCACGAGGCGATCCAGGCAGCAGGCGGCGCTCGGCGTGGAGCAGAACTCGGGACCCTCAACCGCGCGGCCGTGCTCGTCGACGGTCAGCAGGTGCTCGTCGGAGAGGCGGGTGCCGCGGCGAGCGGCGCGGGTCCGGCCGAGGGTGCAGGCGCCGCGGGCACGGTCAACATCAACAGCGCCGACGCTGCCGCGCTCGACGCGCTGCCCGGGATCGGCGAGGTCACCGCCGAACGCATCGTGGCGAGCCGCGACGAGGCAGGTCCGTTCGCATCGCTTGACGACCTCGACCGGGTGTCGGGCATCGGCCCCGCCACGATCGAGTCGCTGCGCTCGGTTGCGACGGCGTGAGGCGTGACGCAGCGCCGACGCTGCGGTTGCTTCAGAGCGCGGCGTCGACGACGTCCAGCTGGATCGGGTCGGTTGTTGCTCCACTCCAGCTGTCGACCGGCAGCACGCAGCGCACGCAGGTGCCGCGCCCGGGAGTGCTCGTGTAGCGAAACTGGCCGCCGAGTTCCTGCATGCGAATGAGCGTGAGGCGGAGCGGGAACCAGGTCGGGAGCCCAGCCTACGGTCGGTCGACGACGGTTCCGTCGTTCGTGTGCAGCTTCTCGACCAGCTGGTCGCGCGTGACGAGGCGATCCACGCCTACGACGGCCTGCAGGTCCGGGTGCACGTACCGAAAGTAATCGCGGTCCTGGAGCTTGAGATGGTATGCGACGTCGAACGGGCCACCCGGGCCGGGCCCGTGCGAGTCGACCAGGCTCTGCAGTCCGAAGGTGTCGCCGCTCTTGACGATGGCGATGTCCGCGTAGCCCGACCTGGCGATCTGCCGAGCGCCTTCGACGGCAGCTGCGACCGAAGGATACCCGTCGGCCAGCGAGCCGATCACGGTGAGGTTCTCGGGATCCTTGCGAAACAGGCCCGGCCGCACCAGGTCGAGCACCGGCGTGCGATCTGGTAGCGGACGAACGGTGGGAGTCGAGTCGGCGGCGACATGCATGGCGGTCCTCCTGGATTCCAAGCGTATGCGGTCGTGCAACGCGACGCCAGCCGGGGGCCGCGGACGGCTCACGTCGCCCACCTCCTTGGCCGCACGAGGGTCCGTGACCGTGCCTGGGCGCTCCTGAAGGGTGCGGCTCGATCCGTGCCGCTCGTACGCATCGACGATCCGCGCTTGCTTTTCCTCAGGAACGGAGGTGATCGGCGAGCTTGTCGAAGGCGGATTGCCAGCCGCCGGCGGCATAGGTCCTGCCTGGCTCGGCATGTGGACCGTCGGTGAGTGTCATCCGGGTTCCGGTGGCCGTCGTCTCGAGTTCGACGCGAACCGTGACGGGCTCTGGGATGCCCATCTCGGGACTGGCTTCGGAGCGCAGCACGAGCAGCTCCGGCTCCACGAGTTCCGTGATCTCGTAGATGATCGGGTACTTCGTGCCGTCGGGGCGGCTCATGGTGATCTCGAATCGGCCGCCGACGCGCAGGTCGATGATGACGAGTTCCTCCGGGACGGTCATTCCTGCCGGGCCGAACCACGCGGCTACTTCGCTCGGATCGGTCCATGCGCGGAAGACCGCCTCCCGCGCGGCGTCGAATTCTCGGGTGATCGTGATGAGCCCGGGCTGGCTTGTTGATCGTGTACTGGTCATGGCTGTGTTCCTTTCCTGCTGCGCAGGTGTGCGTCGAGGCGATCGAGGCGCGCTTCCCACGTTCGTCGTCGGGTGAGTATCCAGTCCACCGCTTCGTCCAGCGGCTCCGCGTGGAACTCGTTGCGCCGCCATTGCGCCTCGCGGGTGCGAACGATCAGTCCGGCGCCTTCCAGGACCTTGAGGTGGCGAGACACCGCCGGCAGGCTCATGGGTAGCGGGTGGGCCAGCTCGCCAACTGTCGCGGCCCCCGCCGCAAGTCGGGTGAGGATCTCGCGGCGAGTGGGGTCGGCAAGTGCGGCGAACGTGCGGCTGAGCGGGTCGACTGGCATGTCGACCTCATCGTACTTAACAAATACGTTAAGTACAAGTGGGGCTCAGCACCGCCGGGCGCGTGCCGCATGGTCAGCTGGAGCGCCCCGACATCGAGGTTCGTCGAGATCCATGGCGGGGCGGATGGCGCACGACGATGTCGGGTGAAACCCGTGCGCAGGTCGGCACGGATTCGTCGCAGTGCGCGCGCATCCCGTGACGACTGCATCGAGACGATGCGTCCATGCATCGAATCGCAGCACGCAGCATCGGCGCAGCGCTGTGCCGGGTGCCGTTTGCCACGGTATTCGCGCTGGTCGTGCTTGCAGCCGCGATCATCAAGGGATCGCTGCGAGGTGTCGATGAATGGGCGTGGCCCGCTCGCGACGTGTTGATGGTGGTCGCGCGCGTGTGCGCGCGGGATTCGCCGTGGTCGCGGGCGTAGTGGGATTCGCGGCGTGCGGTGCGATGAGTGCGACGGGCGCGAGCTCGTCGACGGTGGTGTCCGTGACGATTCCGAGCGCGACGAGCATCGATGCGACGGGTTGTGCGAGCGGCACCGCCAACATCACCGACTTTGGGCTGGTCCTGCCGGGAACGAGCGCGGTGACGTCGAGCAACTGCATCGTACGATTCGGATCCTCGAACGACACTGCCAGCCTACGCGTAGCCCAGCAGGATCGGCTCGGCGGCGCGATGTGGCAGCACACTCGCGGCGCGCTCGATGCGAGCTTCGACGGGCCGGGTGGCGCTGGCAACGGACGCTTCCTGTTCGCCATCGGCTCCGGTCACGACTACGCATACTCGGGTGTGCCCCAGGCCGACGGCAAGCTGCTCATGACCGGCGAGTGCCACAATGGAACCAACGACGATTTCTGCGTGGCGCGGCTCCTCGTGGACGGCAGCTGGAGTACGAGTCTTGTCGGGCCGAGTGGCACCGGCAATGGTCGGTTCCTGCTTCCGATCGGCGCCGGCAACGACGCTGCTCGCTCCAGTGTGCTGCAGCCTGATGGCAAGCTGCTCATTTCCGGCTGGTGCCACAACGGAGCCAATGAGGATTTCTGTGCAGCGCGGCTCCATGTGGACGGCAGCTGGGACACGAGTTTCGTCGGGCCGAGTGGCACCGGCAACGGTCGCTTCCTGCTACCGATCGGTGCCGGCACCGACTACGCTTCCTCCAGCGTATTGCAGCCTGACGGCAAATTGCTCATCGTCGGCACCTGCCACAACGGGGCCAATGAGGATTTCTGCGTGGCGCGGCTTCATGTGGACGGCAGTTGGGACACGAGTTTCGTCGGGCCGAGTGGCAACGGCAATGGTCGGTTCCTGCTTCCGATCGGCGCCGGCGGCGACATCGCGAAATCCATTGTGATGCAGGCTGATGGGAAGCTGCTCTTGACCGGCCATTGCCACAACGGCACCAGCCACGATTTCTGCGCGGCGCGGCTCAATGTCGATGGCAGCTGGGATTCCAGCTTCGTCGGTCCGAGTGGCGCCGGCAACGGACGTTTCCTGCTGCCGATCGGCGCTGGCGATGACCGTGGACAGTCCAGCGTGTTACAGACTGATGGCAAGCTGATCATCACTGGCTTCTGTCACAACGGTGCCAACAACGATTTCTGCGTGGCACGGCTGAATGTGGACGGCAGCTGGGACACCGGTTTCGTCGGTCCGAGTGGCACCGGCAACGGACGTTTCCTGCTGCCGATCGGCACCGGCAACGACGCTGCCGCTGCAAGCGTCCAACAGGCTGATGGCAAGCTCCTCATCACCGGCTGGTGCCACAACGGTGCCGACTTTGAATTCTGCGTGGCACGGCTTAACGTGAACGGAAGCTGGGACACCAGCCTGGTCGGGCCGGGTGGCACCGACAACGGTCGTTTCCTGCTGCCGATGGGCGCCGGTCACGACTTTCCGCTCTCCGCTGCGTTGCAGGATGACGGCAGACTGCTCATCGTCGGCTATTGCCACAACGGGACCAACCAGGACTTCTGTGCGGCGTCGCTCGATCAGGCAGGGCGGCTGGACGACTATGCCAACGCGAGCCGGGACTGGTCGGTGGGCACGAGCATGTTCGGTGCCTGTCTGGATTCGGTGGCGGCTGGAGCGAGTGCTGCCTGGACGGTCAACGCCGGCTGCGCACAGACCAATGGCTCCACCTGGAACGCCGTCCAGGCGACGCCGAGCGTGATCGCCACGACGGGCGTCGTCGGGACGCTTGGCGCCGAAGCGCGCCTGCGCTTCGGGATGCGCGCTGCGACGAATCAGTCGCCCGGTGACTACGTCGCGCCGGTCACATTCGACGTGGTCGCGCCTGCCACGTGACGTGACGAGAGTGCGTTCGAATTCGTGCGTGAAACGTGATGGTTTCGTTGCAATGCGCGCGCATCGTGTGACGGTTGCATCGAGACGATGCATGCATGCATCGAATGGCTTCACGGAGGAGTGCTGCTTCGCTCCGGCGCGTGCCGCCCGCAACGTTGGCTGCGTTGGGCGCATTGCTTGCGGCGATCGTCGTCGTGGAGGTCGGCCTGCGGGACCCTGGCGCAGGCATGCTCGTGAGCGTGCCGACGCCCGGCCCGCTCGCGGGACCGATCGAGCAGCTGCGATCCGTGCCGCTCGTGCGCATTGGCGATCCGCGCGCCGCAGCGGTCGCGAGCGGCGTGATCTTCGGGCGCACCGATCACGTCACGCCAGCTGACGAGCAGGCGTTTCTGGACTCCGGCTTGTGGCATCTCCT
>JBBQUY010000016.1:0-51747 GCA_038212015.1 Gaiellales bacterium
GTGCCTCGCTAGCAGCGGCGCGCTTCCGGCACGTCCCCGACCTCGCAGACGTACTCGCCATCCCACGCCACCGCGACACTGAACTGGAACGCGGTCGAGAGTGCAGGGCCGCACGTCGACGCACCCGCAGGACCGGCGCGATAGACGAGCAGGCCGCCCTTCGCAGGCGGACTGGGACAGCCACCGGTCGCCTGCATGATCTTGGCACCCGCTGGGCCGCCCTTGGACATGATCTCAGGGGGCCCGCCGCCCTTCAGATAGGGGCGGACGACCGGAGCGGCGGCGCCCATCACCAGCCGATGCACCGGTCCGGCGACGGCTGTGGGCCACGTGGGCGTGCCGATCACGGGGAGACGTCGTCCATGCTCCTGCTGGAATCGATCGATCGCATCCGCGTAGCGGGTCGCGGCGCCGACGGCCTCCGCGCGACCACCCGAGGTGCGCGCTCCGCGCACGCTCATGAACGCGACGCCGGAAATGATCGCGATGATGAGCATGACCACCATCAGCTCGACCAGGCTGAAGCCGCCTTCGCGCCGATGTGGTCGTGTGTGCAAGGACGTCACGCACACCTGTGTCGGCCGCATCGCGAAAACCTCAAGCGGAAATATTTCAGGTTCCTCAAAAATTAGGACTCACGATTCTTCCGCGCGTGCCGATCCTGCATGGGATGACTGCCCACAGCATCGATACTGTTCGCGTGCCTGCGCACCCTGCGCAGCGGGTGTACGGCCCGCGAGAGCGTGGCTTCACGATGATTGAACTCGTCGTGGGCATGATCCTGCTCGGAATCGTGGCCGCGATCATCGTCCGGGGCGTCACCGACGGATTCGGCGGCTATCAGGATGCGAAGGCCCAGTCCGACGGCATGGCGCAGGCGGCCGAGGCGGCAGATCGTTTCGGCACGGACCTGCGCGTCGCTCGGAGCCAGGGACGATCAGGGTCGGTCATCTCGCCTCCCGATCTCCGGGAGGCCATCGAGACCAACGGCGACCTCTCAGAAGTCGGGACCGGGAAGGTGCTCGACTGGCGCGACATCTACGAGGCGACCGGCTCGGCGCTTGGCTTCCAGGCAGACGTCATCGACGAAGCCGGGGTCGGCGCTCGTCCCGAGTGCGTTCGGTGGTACGTCGCGACAGGCGGCGGCTGGTCGCTGCGACGCGAGGTGCGCTCCTACACTCCGAGCTGCGCGGGAAGCGGCGCGCTGCTGGAAGACGACGCGATGACGAACCCGAACAGCGCGACACCGGCGCCAGGTGCCGGTGGATCGCCGAACCTGTTCACGTACGTGGTTTCCAATACGGCAGGGACGAACTGCTCCTCCACCGCCATCGCAGGTGCACCGTCACCGCTGCAGCGAAATCGCGTGGTCAGCGTGCGCATCAACTTCAAGTCGCTCACCATCCAGCGCGATGCCTCCGCGAACGCTGCCCTGCTGGACGAGATCGCGATTCGCAGCCGGACCGCGTCCGACTATCAGTTCGGCCTGAGGTGCGGAGCATGACGAGCCCAGTGCAACACCACCATGCAGGATGCGGAGAGCGCGCCAGCGCGATCGTCGGCGCGATCGCCATGATGGTACTCGGTGCGCTGCTTGTGTCAGCGGTGTTCACCATGCTCGGCCGATCGGACGAACGCTCGAAATCGCGTGCGCAGCGCGCCGCTTCCGTCGCGGTCGTCGACCATGCACTGGCGTCATATGAGTACGCCCTCGAGTCCAACATCACGGACGAGACCGCGAACTTCCTGCTCAACGGGGCTGCCATGACGAGGCTTGCCCAGTTCCGACCCGGGATGCAGCCGGTGAGCAACGGGTCGTTCGGTGCGGGCTTCAAGACGCACGGCCTGCAGAGCACGATGATGCCGAACGCGAGCACCGCCTGGTCGATGCGGGTGGATCAGCCCGACGGCACCACAGGCTGGTGGCAGACCCTGGCGGTGCTTCCACCACGCGGCGGGTCGCCCAACCTCGTGCTGTACATGCGCACGTGGCAGGCCACCGGCAACGAGGGCTCCCGCGTGATCGGCGATCCGCGCCTCGTTCGAGCCGAACTGCGTCCTGGTCGATTCTCCGACTACCAGATCCTCGTCGACGGCCCCCTCACGCTCGGCGACGGCCTCACGATCAACGGCAGCGTCCACACCAACGGGTACCCCGATGCCTACCTGGTCGACCAGCTCGTCAAGCCCGGGTACCCGATGAAGCTCTACAACGGCAACCCGTCGCCCCCGACGTGCGCCAACGGCGCGAAATTCTCGACCGCGATCGGGTTGATCGAGAACAAGAACGCATGTGTAGTCACGGGCAGCGTGGCGCCGACCTACGATGAGAAGAACGGTCAGCGCTACGACCTCCTGCGCGGATCCAACCACCTCAAGATGCTGTCCAACCTCTGCGGCACTCGCGTTCGCTGTGGCACGGGAACCGGTCCTTGGACCGTCACACTGAGCGGCTCTTCGATGACGGCCACGTCCCCAAACGGATCGCTCGGCCCCGTCAACGCAGCAGGCGGAGCAGTCGTGTACCTCACGGGCCAGGTCAGGCTCACCGGCATGCTCACCGGCGGCCAGCTGACGATCGGAGTCGGCAACTCTGGTGGTTTCAACGTGAACGGATCGGCGACCGTCGACCTGGTCGGAAACGGCGTGATCGGCGCCAGCACCGCTGGCAACGCGGTGCTCGGCCTCGTCGTCGAGGGCGACGTGATTCCCCGCATCGACGAAGGAGGATCCTGCCCGGCCGGCCTCAACGCGGCGGTCGTGAGCGCCAGCGGCACGCTCGGCATCCCGCCGCAGTACCGCGTGCCAACTCCGCCGCCGGGTGCACTGCCCACGTGCGGCGTCCAGTTCAACTTCACCGGGTCGCTCGGTACGCATTACATGCCGCTCCTGCGCATGAGCTGGACTTCGGGCCAGAAGGTCGGCTACCTCAATCGAACGTACCGGTATGACGCACGACTTCTGACGACGGCACCGCCGATGTTCCCGACGACCGGCCCGTGGCAGACGTCCACGTGGAAGGACGCGGATCCGCGATGCCTGAGCGCAGCGAACATCACCGATGCGGAGTGTGGATGATGCAACGACGCGAACCCGGATTCACGGTCGTCGAAATCATCATCGCGGTCCTGCTCGTGACCGTGGTGATCTCCGGCGTGACCCTCGCTCTCGCAGGCGGCGCGAAGCTCGAGACCAAGCGCGACATCAAGTCCCGCATGGTCGCCGCTTCCGAACGCGTCTATGAACATGTTCGAGCCGACAAGGCCTGGATCAAGAACTGCCGTCGCGCGAAGGCGACCTCGCCTGCAAAGACCTGCAACCTGACGCCGATCATCGACGCGGACCTCCTCGAGGACGACATTTTCGGCGACAAGTTCAAGTTCAACGCGACGGCCTCCGCAACGGGCGTCGACAGCGACGGCGACGGCGTGGGCGCCGCCGACGCGGACGGCAACGCGGACGACTTCTTCAAGATCTCGGTCTCGATCAGCGTACCCAAGGCCGACCTGGCCCGCCTCGGCTCGCCCCTGCCACGGGAGGTCGAATCGATCGTCAACGGCAGCACGAACGTCGATTCCGGCGGTCTCGTGGTGGCGTTCTGCAGCGCCGACAACCAGATCGACGAACGCGTCCAGATCTCCGGATGCGAGACCGGCGGTACGTACTGGACCGAGATGCCCGCCTGCGCCGGCGAGCCGGCATGCACGCCGTGGGCGCTGGGCGCACTCAAGGGAATTCCGGCCACGATCACCTCACCGTCGCGCATGCTGGGCATCCGCCCGGTCACTGGCGTCAATTTCTCGCTGAAGCGTGTCGCGGACGGTGACGCCTTCGACGGGCCGGGCACCGTCAGCTCAGCGCTTGCAGTGACGAGCGCATCCGACCCTGAACTCGGCCCGGGCGTCTACAAGTTCCCCGACCTGCCCGTCGGGTCGTGGAAGATCGTGACGCCCGCCGTCTACCCCGGGGGCCGCGTCGACTGGCCGACCCATCACGTGCCCAGCACCAAGCAGGCAACCGTCGAGCGCAACCGCACCGCCCGCGCACTCGTGATGCTCCAGGATCCCGCCTCGAGCAGCACGCTCTCGCTGACCTTCTCGCGCAAGATCTACGAGCGCAACCTCGACGGCGGCGTGAAGCGTTTCAAGCAGAACGAGATCCCCGAGTGCGAGGCGCCTTCGTCGTACTACTCGAATCCGTTCGTCAACACGAAGAACACCTGCTATCCGGGCGGACACTTCGTCGCGCAGTCCGAACTCGGCGGCAAGGGCCAGCAGATGGGCGAGAGCGACTTTTACACCCGCTACGAATCGTGGGGAAAGTACCAGGACTTCGTCGACGTGTACTACTTCGCACAGAACCGCGCCGAGGACGAGTGGCCGGGCGCCGCCGACACCGGGACGTTCAACGTCCAGCCTGCCCCGCGCGGTCGGTACACGATCCGCTCCGGCGGAGCAACGCCGACTTACACGACGCCGCTGTGGACGACCGGAGCGGTCCCCGAGGCACCGAACCGAACGTCGGGCGGCAGCACCGCCTGGAAGACCGTCGGCACCAACGCGAGCATCAGCGGGCTCCCGGCTGGCCTGCACACGCCGTTGACGCTCGCCGCTCCCAGCAAGATCAACAACGTCTCCACAACGTACTCCCCGGCGGACTGTGACTATCTGTGGGTGCGAGCCGACACCAACGGCCTCGGGCCGTGCTCGTCGGCGCACATGGTGGGCGACGACGGCGAGTGCTACACCAACCTGTCCGGCGGACCGGGCATCCCGTCCTACAGCTGGAGGACCGGTTGCGAATCGTTGTGGTGGATCAACAAGTACATCGCCAAGCCGACCCGGAACTACCTCCTGTACAAGGTCTGCGGCCATCGCCAGTCGTGGGTGATGAACGCGTTCAAGATCACCGTCCTCGAGTTCAATTTCCAGTCTTCGATCTACCTGATGGCCAATCCTCCGGAATACGGCACGCCCGAATATGATGAGTTGTACGCAGCGCAGCGCGCCGCGTACATCGCCGACTACAAGGCGCAGGGATACGATCACTTTGGCGGCACCCACGGCCCCTCGGGCATAGGCGGCACCAACGGCTACTTCCACATGCGCGAGAATTATGGAACGTCGACGCGTACTCACAGCAGCCCGTGCATCGACTGGACCAATGCTCCGCTGGACTGCCCGGGCCTGGACCGCTGGGACAACTGCGATCGTTCCGAAACCGTGGTCATCACCAAGTCCAGTGGCTGGAACGTCGGTGGCGGCAACGAGGACGGCCACAAGTTCCAGACCAAGGGTGGCGGCATCGCGTCCATGTCGCCGTAGTCGGCGCGTGCGACGCCAGCGGCGTCGGTAGTATCCATGCATGACGTTGCCCGAACACGATGATCGCGCGCGCTCGTACGCGAGCGCACCCCGCCGCCGACGCCGCTACAGCGTGTGGACCCTGCTCGCTCCAGCGGCAGCCGTGATCCTGTGGATCTCCTTCTTCAGCGCGCTCGGCAAGTCGTGCATCTTCAAGGAATGCGCCGACGCCAAGGACAACGGATCCGAATCGGTGGACGAGGGCGACGAGCGCAACGACGTGCCCCGTGGCGG
The DNA here is from genome assembly GCA_038212015.1 of Gaiellales bacterium. Lineage (GTDB taxonomy): Bacteria > Actinomycetota > Thermoleophilia > Gaiellales > SKUG01 > JAGQUL01. The sequence continues at coordinate 5,598 of JBBQUY010000016.1, forward strand.
CAAGGCGAAGGTCAAGTCAGGCGACAGCCTCGGCTCGATCGCGACGCGCTTCAAGCTCACCGAAGAGGAACTCAAGGCGTGCAATCCGCTCGTCGACCCGCAGACGCTGCAGCCAAACACCTTCCTGGTCGTGTCTGCGGTCGACTGCGAGGACGCCGACAAGGCGGAGACCGGCGCGAACCCCGATCCGCTCGCCGGCGACACGACGGCCGGTGCCGACAAGGCCGCCCCCGACCCGACCAACAACGGCACGGCTGCCGCAGATCCCACGGTGCAGGACGAGACGACCGAGACGGCCGCCGAGCAGGGCGACGAGGGCTGACCCAGATGCGCTTCGGGGGGATCGCGCGCGTCGCCGCCGTCTGCGCGCTGCCACTCGCCATCGCGGCGGGCGTGGCGATCGCAAACGCAGCGTCGGACGAGTCGGGGCCGGCAGGCACACCAGTCGCCGACGGTGGACCCACGGCCCGGATCGAGCGGCAGCTGGCTGATGCACGAGGCACCGGCCTGACCGGCCAGTACCCGCCCCCGAAGATCACCGCAACGGGGTGGCTCGTCTACGACGCGCTCACCGACGAACCGATCGCGGGTGTCGAGGCGACCACGCCGCGACCGATCGCAAGCCTCGTCAAGGTGATGACAGCCCTCATTGCGGTCGATCGCATCCAGCCGGATGAGCTCGTCTCCATTCCATCCGCCGTCAACGACCTCGGTGCCGACGCCTCACGCATGGATGCTCGTGCAGGCGAGAAGTGGCCCGCGAGCGACCTGCTGCGAGCGATGCTGACGCATTCCGCCAACGATGCCGCGCTTGCGCTGGCATACCACCTGGGAGACGGCAGCGAAGCGCGCTTCGTCGACCTCATGAACGCACGTGCCACCGAGCTCGGACTCGACGACACGACGTTCGCGTCCGCGACGGGCCTCGACGCGCCTGGAAAATCGAGCACGTCCACACCCGTCGACCTGGTGACACTCGCCCGCGAAGCGCTTCGCGACGACACGATCCGCGCGGCCGTCGCTGAACGGCAGGTGACGCTGACGCGACCGAACGGCCAGAAGATTCCGGCGCTCCCGAACCGCAACCCGCTGCTCGGCACCTACGACGGCGTGGATGGCATCAAGACGGGCTTCACCGACGCAGCGGGCTACATGCTGCTCGTGCACCACGTCGACGCCGAGACCGACGGCGAGCTGCTCGTGGCCACCTTCGCCTCGACGAGCGAGAAGACCCGCATCAGCGACTCCCGTGCACTGCTCGACTGGGCGCGTCCGCTTCGACAGGAGCTGCGCGTGCTCGAGGGCGGCACCGCGCTCGGATCGATCCCCGTGCAGCGCAGCGACGCCCGGGTCGACGTGTTCGCGTGCGACGACCTGTTCATGTCCGCGCGCGTGGGCCAGCGGCTCGTGCAGGAGGTCGTCGTCCCGCGTTCGATCGCTGCACCGATCTCCGAGGGCGATGAAGTCGGCGAGCTGCGCGTACGGGTCGGCACCCTGGCAGCGGCCGAGGGGACGGGCGACGTCGCCAGCGAGGCACCCCTCCCGGCTACCGTGCCGATCTGCGCGGGCGAATCGGTGCGTGAACGCACCCGAACCGACAGGATCCTCGACTACGCTTCGGATTATCGACTCGCCTGGCGGGTCGGAGTGGACGAGGTTGAGGAAGCATGGTCTTCCCTCACGGAGCAGGCTTCATGATCACTACCGTCACCCTCAATACCGCAATGGACCGCTCGCTGGTCGTGCCCAACTTCCTGGTCGGGCGACGGCATCGTGCTTCGGGCGGCATCACGCTTCCGGGCGGCAAGGGCGTGACGATCGCCCGCGCGCTCAAGCGCCTCGGCTCACCCGTCATCACGACCGGCATGGCAGGCGGCCTGACCGGCGCCAACATCGTGGAGCGGCTCACCGACGAAGGCATCCTCAACGACTTCGTGCGCATCGCCGAGCCGAGCCGCACGTCGACCGCGGTCATCGATCCAGTGTCCGGCGTACACACCGAGATCAACGAGTACGGACCGCGCGTCGCCCAACGTGAAGTCGAACTGCTGCTCGAGAAGCTCCGGTACCTCGCGCGCGCGAGCAAGTGCATGGTGCTCGCCGGCTCGCTTCCGCGCGACGTGGATACCGACATCTACCAGCGCATCCTGCGCGGGCTCCAGCCGCAGCGGGTCTTCACGGTCGTGACGCAGCCCGACGATTCGGAAACGCTGCGCATGTCGCTGCAGGCCGAGCCAAGCCTGACGGTGATCGACCAGCGTGAGGCCGAGGACTTCGTGGGCAACGAGTTCACGAGCGACGAGGACTTCGTGATCGCGCTCAACGAGATGGCCCGCATCGGTGGCCAGAGCATCGTCATCCTCCACTCGACCGGCTGCGTGGGCCGCATCAAGCAGGGCAAGACGATCTCGTTCCACTCCGCCGAGTACGACCCGGTCGAAGCCGTGTCACAGCTCGGCTTCGCAGACTGCTTCGTGGCCGGCGCGCTGTATGCCACCTTCGATGACCGTCCGCTCGAGGAGCGCTACTCGCTCGCGATCGCCACGGGTCTCGCCAACACCCGCGCCCTCGGCGCAGGCGTGTTCGAGAAGGGCGACGCCACGCGCCTGCAGAAGGACGTTCGCCTGCGCGAGCTGGAGCCCGTCGACATGGGCATCTCGGAGTAGGTCAGCCGACGACGTGAGGAAGCGAGGGTCGCGAAGCCGAAGGCTTCATGACCGAGCGACGAGCGTCGCTGGTTGATGACGTAGTCATCAACCGACCGGGCCTTCGGCGTCGGCGAGCGGCGTGCACGCGCCCGGGTCGATGACTTCGTAGCCGGCATCGACGATCTGGCAGACGGCTGCTTCGAACTGGCGCGAGGCCGGGCTGGCACCGGCCTGTCGCGCGAGCCGCTTGGTCATCGCCTTGTTCGGGGCCGCGGCGACGATGCGCTGGTTCCACTGGTCGAGCGCGGTCACGGCTGCAACGAGCGCCTTGTGTCCCTCGACCGCGTCCTTGGGCGGATTGAGCCCCTTGAGCTGGGCGCCGCCCTGCTGCCAAGCAAGCGCTGCGACCTGCAGCTGCTTGCGGTTGCCTCCTTCGACGGCCTTCGCAAACGCGGGACCCTGCGTGGCGGAGCCGAGCTGGCCGAGCGCGCGCGACACGCCGTCGACGTACTCCTGGCGCTGTCCCTCTTCGGACAGGCCACCGCCGCCGACGGCGGTGGGTCCGGGGTCGGATTCGCCGCAGCCGGCGAGCAGCAGCGCGGCGAACGTCGCCAGTGCCGCTCGCAGCAGGGTCTTCGTGGTGATGGTCATGTCGGTGGTGTTCACAGCTCGTCCCCTCCCTCGGGGTCTTCACCGAGGCTGTCCTCGGCGTCCTCGTCCCCACCCAACCCGGGCAGTGCAAGGCCTTCTTCCCGATATATCGTGTTCGCCTCTGCAAAATCGTTCCGGATGGCATCGTAGACATCCTGCGAAATCGACTGTCGACATGCACGTCGGTCCTGCGCCGAGGCCTGTGCGAGCGATTCGCAGCGCCCGAGCCGATCAAGGAGCGCCGCCAGGCCTTCGAGGCCGGAGACCATGCTCTCGTGGGCATCGACGAGGTTGCGCGGCGGCGGGTCGGCGTCGAGTTCATCCAGCGCCGCGACGACGTCCTGCGCGGCGAGGTCGTAGGCCGCGGCATCGGCGAATCCATGCTGCTCGAGCTTCTGTGCGGTGTCGGCGCGCACCTGGAGTGCGTGCTCGAGCCGCCCTTCGTACTGGTCCTGGGACTGGCGCGCGGTGCAGCCCCCGAGCACGAAGCTCGACGCGACGAGCAGCACGCTCACGCGCACGAGTGGATGGATTCGGGACCGCACACCGGTTGGTTACCCCGTCACGGCCCGTCGTTCACGCATCACGACGACGTTTGGTGCTCACACGGTCACAAACGTTCGACGAAGCGGCTACTCCGCAGCGACGCCTTCGAGGTCGACCGCTGCCACGATGCCCGCTTCCTTGCCCTCTTCGGCTTCGGCGAGCGCGTCCTTGCCGAGCGCGACGAGCTCCGCGAGCGCATCGTCGTCGAGCTCGGTGATCCAGCCCTCGCCGCTCGCACCCTGCGTGTCGATGATCTTGCCGGCAAGTGCGCGCTTGTCGTCGATGATCTGCGCGATGCGCTCTTCCAGCGTGCCGGCGCACACGAGCTTGTGGACCTGGATGCCGCGCGTCTGGCCGATGCGGTGCGTTCGGTCGGTGGCCTGGTCCTCGACGGCCGGGTTCCACCAGCGGTCGAAGTGGAACACGTGCGCCGCGTTCATGAGGTTGAGACCGAGACCGCCCGCCTTGAGCGAGAGCACGAAGACCATCGGCTCCTTGCTGTCGTTCTGGAACTCCTTGACGAGCTCCTCGCGCTTGAGGCGCGGCACACCGCCGTGCAGGTACAGGACCTTGCAGCCGAGATGGTCGGGCAGGTGCGCGGCGAGCAGGTGTCCCATCTGGGCGTACTGTGTGAACACGAGCGCGCGATCGCCTTCGGCGACCACTTCCGTGAGCATGCTCTCGAGGCGGTCGAGCTTGCCGGAGCGGCCGCTGATGACGTACTCCTCGCCCGCGGCGTCCGCTTCGCCCGCGCCGTGGCCGAGGGCCTGCATCGGGTGGTTGCAGATCTGCTTGAGGCGCGTGAGCAGCGCGAGCACCGCACCGCGGCGACCGATGCCGTCGCGGCGTCGCACTTCCTGCATCGCCGCGTCCGCGGTTGCCTGGTACAGCGCTGCCTGCTCCGGCGTGAGCGTGCACGCCACCGTGCGCTCCTGCTTCTCCGGCAGGTCGGGGACGATCTCCGGGTCGTGCTTGACGCGGCGCAGCATGAACGGGCGGCTCAGCGCGCGTAGGTTCGCGGCGGCAGTCTCGTCGCCCGCGCGTTCGATCGGCGCGGCGAATCGCTTGGAGAACGCCGATGCGGTGCCGAGCAGGCCGGGATTGACCAGGTCGAGGATCGACCACAGCTCGAGCAGCCGGTTCTCCATCGGCGTACCGGTGAGCGCCACGCGGACGGGGGCGCGCAGCAGTCGCACCGCGCGCGCCTGCTCCGTATCGGGATTCTTGACGGCCTGCGCCTCGTCGAAGATGAGGATCGACCAGTCGATGCCGGCGAGCATCTCGCGATCGCGCGCGATGAGCCCGTAGCTGGTGACGACCACGTCGTGACCATCGAGCTGTGATGCGCGCGCCTCGCGCATCGGGCCGTGATGGATGTGCACGCTCAGCTCGGGCGCGAACCGTTCGAGCTCACGCTGCCAGTTGCCGATGAGCGACGTCGGACAGCTGACGAGCACGCGACCGGTTTCGTCGCCGTCCTCGTTGCGCTGGGCGCGTATGTGCTGGATGAGCGCGATCATCTGGACCGTCTTGCCCAGGCCCATGTCGTCGGCGAGCACCGCACCGAGTGGCAGCGACGCCATCCCGGCCAGCCAGGTCAGGCCCTTCTGCTGGTACGGGCGCAGCTCGCCCTTGAACTCGGGCGGCGCCTCGATGTCCTCGAACACGCCCGGGTTGCGCAGGAACTCGACCGCACGGGCGAGCGCTGCTTCGTCGACGCGCTCGACCGTCGCCTTGATGCCACCCGGCAGCACGGCCTCGCCGCCGAGCGCCGCTGCGAGTGCGCTCGAGTTGGCCATGTGCGAGTCGGTCGCTTCCACGGCGCGCGCGAGGCGTTCGAGCTGCTCGCGCGACGAATCATCGAGCTTCACCCACTCGCCACCGAGCTGCACGAGCGAGCCTGCCTGACGCGCGATCTTGCGCAGCTCCTCGGCATCGACTTCCTGGCCGCCGAGCGCGACGTTGATGTCGTAGCTGACGAGCTCTTCGAGTCGGAAGCGTGGCCCTGCGCTGGTGCCGGGCGTTCGCTTCGTGCGGGGCGCAGCGGGTTGCGCCTGCTCGCCGTCGCGGAAGCGGATGCGTGCGGAGACCTGACGCTCCATCGAGAGCGTCAGCTCCTCGGGCAACTCGACGCCGGCACCGGTTGCCATCAGGTCGGGCGTCGCCATGATGAGCGCGCTCGCCTCGTCGACGGTCAGCTCGATCGGCTCGTCGATCGTCGCCACGAGCACGCGGTTGAGCGGCGTCCACGTGGCGGCTGCCTGGTCGAGCACGCTGCGAATCTTGGTGGCGTCGAGCTCATGGTCGGCGCGTAGGCGCGCATGCCAGCGGCCGTCGCGCCCCTTGGGCAGCTCGAGCCGGATCGACAGGCCGGCGAGCACGCGCGACTGGCCACGCTTCGGGGGCGTGCGCTGCTGCGCGGTGCCGAGCGCGTACGCATGCTGTGCGATGTCGAGGAACTGGTCGAGCGCCTCACGCGCGGTGATCCGTCGAAACAGCGGGCCGTCGGCCTGCGGTCCGAGCATCGCGAGCGGGTCGTCGCCCTCGCCCTGAATCTCGACGAGTACCGCGTGGCTGGCCATCGGCATGCCGCTCGCGATCTTGTCGAGGATCATGTCGGTCTTCTCGTTGCCGCGTGGCAGCATCGCCGCCTCGTGGATGCGGCGCGCGATGTGCGCAGCGAGCACCCAGGCCTTCATGCTCGAGCGCGTGTCGACCTGCGCGTTGGCGATGAGGAACGGGATCGCCTCGGCGACGCTCAGCGCGCGGGTCTGCGTCAGGCGAGGTTCTTCCGGCTCGCCGATCGGCAGCGTCAGGCGGCGCGCGAGGTCGGGCACGTCGAGCGCCTCTTCGGCGCGACGCCACGCGCCCGGGGACAGCTCGACCGGGGCGTACAGCACGATCGCAGGCTCAAGTCCGGGCGCCGGCGGCAGGAATGCTGCGTCAAGCAGCTGCGTGTCGGGGATCTGAGCCAACGCGGCATTGTAACGCGTTGCGGGAGCGCGCCGCCAGCGGATGCCCGGATTGGGAGCCCAGGTTCAGCTTCGCGGAAGCGCTGGTTCGACGTCCGTATGAAGGAAGGCGCCCCCGATGAACAGGAGCGGCTGGTCCTCGGCCACGGCCAATGCATAGGCGAAGCAATCTCCGAATTGAGCTTGGCCGGGTGCCCGGATCCCTTCCCGAAGTCGCGATACGCCTGTCGAGCGATGTCGACATGCTCGGCCGTGACCGGGTGAATCGCGATGCCAAGCTCGTGACGGATCTGGTCCAGCGCTCGGCTATAGATCGGATTCGATGCCGAATCGACGACGATCGCAGCCTCGAGCTCCGGAATGCACGTCGGCCCGCGACGCAGCGATGCGTCACGGGCCGAGCCATGGGGAGTTCGCGTGGGTGCGGGCCTAGAACAGGCGGCTGTTGGAGCCGAGTGCGTAGGCGCCGGTCATCGATGAGCCGTACGGGGCGCTCGGCGTGGCGATGCCGTTCCAGGGCGAGCCGCCCCAGCCGGTGCCGTAGCCGGGCATGAAGCCCTGGTTGCGGCTGGCGACGTCCGTCTCGTTGCGGTTCGTGACGCTCTGGTTGCCACCCGTACCCGTGCCGGCGGGGGCCGCGGGCTGATCGCCGGGCGACGTGACCGGAGCGGTGACGATCGGTGCGCCGAGCACCGGCACCGCGCTGCCGAGGCCGAAGCCGAGGCCGGAGCCGAGGCCGCCGACGTTCGTCTGGTTGGTCGCGTTGACCTGCGGACCGTCCGGATCTGCGGCGCCGGCCATGCCCTCGAGGCCCTGGAGCATCGTGGGCGTCATGCCGAGCTGCTGCATCGTCGGCGCCACCGGATTGCCGTTCTGGTCGTAGGAGTAGACCGTCGCGCCTGGGATCTGTGCGGCGTTGACCGGCAGCTGCGACTGCGGCTGCGCCGCGGCCGGCTGTGGTGCCACCGTCGCTGCGGGGCGCGTCGTCGGCTTGAGGATCTTGCCCGTGCCGATCTGGCGCAGGTTGCCGGCCTTGTCCGTGTAGGTCTTTGCCTTCACGGCCCGCTTGGGAGCGGCGGCCGGCTTGTCCACCGTGACCGGTGCCGATGCCAGCGGAGCCTGCAGCGCGAGCGACTGGCTCGGGTAGCCGGTCGGCGTACCGCCGCGCAGCTCACCGATGGCAGCCTTCATCGCGTTCATGAATCGCGAGCCGATGCCCGGCTTCTCGATCACGCCGGCCTGGGCGCCCATGAGGGGGCTGCCGCCGACGATGCCGGCTGCTCCTGGAGCCGCGAGCAGCGGATTGGAGCCGGAGAGCGCTGCGCCGTTCACGAGGCCGGGCAGTGCAGAAGTGGGGGTAAACCCTGAGATCGTCATGTCGTATTCCTCCCGATGTGCCCCGATGCCGGTCAAGCAGTGGAGCATGCATCTGGACTTCGGGAGGGGCCCTGCCGCACGGTGCGCATCTGCAGGGGCAAGGGCCGAAGGAGGCCACGCGCTGGCCATCGACGGCCACACCACCGGATCCCCCGATCCGAACGGCGCGGCGCTGTCAACGGCGTGAAACCGTGGATCAGTTGACGAAGCCGCCCGGGGCGACCTGCACCGACTGGGTCGACTGGGCCGTGGCGGACTGCTGCGCCTGGACCTGGTCGAGCACTGCCGACATGCGGTTCACGTCCCCCGACGCCATCGCATCCAGCACGTCCTGGTCGCTCGGACCCGGCAGCGTGGGCAGCGCATTGGAGGTCTGGTCGTTGCCGATCAGGTACTCGGTGCCGAACGAGTACGTCTCCAGGGCCAGCAGCCCCGAGAAGAGCACGTACACCACGCCTGCGATGACGAGCAGGAACGGCAGGCGCGCGATCGTCGCGTAGATCAGGTCGGAAGCAGAGCGAACGGCCATGGGGGGATGCCTTTCGAGGGGGAGCTGTATGGGTATCGAACCGAAAACGCCGGCAAACCGACGCGCTTCTGCCACCAAGGTCATACGGATCCGCCCACGTGTCAACGCGAATTGCGGGATTCGGCGACGAGGAACGGCCACGGAACGGCCGCGATACGCATGCATGGGCGTGAATCAACGTGTCCACGTCGATCTGGCGGCTCACTCGACGATGGGCAACATCTCCGCGCGATACAGTGGCCGGCACCGTGCCCGATCCCGTCGTCATCGTCGCGCTCGTCCTGCTCGTCGCCCTCGTCGAGGCGTCCCCCGCCGTGCGCATTCCGGTCGGATTGCTGCTCGCGATCGGCCTGCTCGCGGCCGACGCCGAACTGCTGCCGATCGCGCTGCTCGGCGCCGTCGGCGTCATGGCCGCCCGACTCGCACTGGCGCTCGGAGCCCGCGCCGGCCGCGACCGGCTCGGCGCCCCCACCCCGGCCGCCCAGGCACAGCGGGAGGCGCTTCGCGCCAAGCTCGCCGGCTCGCCCGCGTACACGCGCATGACGTTCCTGCTCGCCGCACTGCCCGGCGTCCCTGCAGGCTTCATCTTCCCGATGCTCGGCGCGATGCGCGCGCCGCTGTGGCCGGCGCTTGCGGGCACGGTCGTGGGACGCACCCCGATCCTCGCGCTCACGTGCGCGATCTTCACGTGGCTCGGGCGCACGGTGTCGGACAGCGACGATCAGGCGGTCGTCACGCTCGGCATGCTCGCGGTGCTGATCCTCGTCTACCGCACGCTCGGACGCGTCGACTGGCGCCACCGCGCGGAGACCGGCGAATGGCGCATGCGTGACGCCGACGAGCACATGATTCGCATGACGACGGCGTTCGGCGCAGGACCGGGGGCCGGATCGGGCGCGCATGCGAACGCACCGTCTGCCGGCGACGACGACGTGCTCGAGGGCGAGATCCTCGGCGAGGAGCTCCTCGACGACCCGGATGACGGGTCCGACGACGACGATCCGCCCGCTGCACTGCCACCGACGGGCGCGGCTCCGGCGTGACGGTCCCAGAATCATCCGCAACTCGCGGGCGTGCGCGCCCGAGAAACCGGCGGGGACACGGATGGGGATCGAGATACCACGATTGGTGACGCACATCGGGCGCGATGGCGCCCAGCTGTTTCGTGGCGCCGTCGCGACCGATGCCGCCACGCCCGCTGCGCGAACCGCGCTCGCGCACCTGGATTCGTTCACGTCATTCGTGCACGAGCGAGTCCCCGAGGCGCTCGATCAGGTGCGCACGGGCCTGGACCTCATCGTGGACGAGCGGGTCGTCGACGATGCCGTGGCCAATGGCAGCTCGGTCACGCTCGGCCGAGCCGGCGTCCGCTTCCTCGGAGATCCGATCGATTCGCCAGCGGTCGTCGGCCACGAGCTCACGCATGCGCTGTCGCTCGGCGACGGCAACTACATGTCGGAGGAACTCAACGCCGACCTCGTCGGACTGGCGTATGCGCGCATCTTCGGCGCGGCGCAGCATGGCGACGATGCCTGGCGCATCGGAATGGTCGGGCGGGACCTTCGCGCGCCGCGCTTCGCGACCGTCGCCGACCTCAAGGCGTCGTCGACGATCGACGTCCACCACATGGCCGGCCCGGTGGGCGCAGCAGTCGCACGCGCGTCCGACGAGCTCGGCGTTGCGACCGTCGATGCGATCACCGTCGAAGCGGCGCTGCGCGACATGCCGCGCACGAGCGACACGGTGCGACGAGCCATCGAGGACCTCATCTGGAGCGATCGCCCGTCGTCGGCCATCGAACACGCCATCGTGGACGTCGCGATGGATGACCATGCCAGCGCGCTGCTGGGTGCGGCCGCTCGGCTGTACGGCGAGTCATCCACCGCGGTCGACGTGCTGCGGCGCGAACTCGCCGGATCCGGCATGCTCGTCGGCTGAGCGCCGCTCGAAGCCGCCGCACGCCAGCACCGGCAGCGGTGGGTACTTGCGAAAGCGCGGATCCTCGGCCGATCGCCGACACATCGAGAATGCCGACCCGCGTCCGCTCGTCACGACCCGCTGCCACGCGCACGAGTTGCAGAGTCCCGCACCGCGGACCCCGGTTCCTGCATGCGTTTCGGTGTCGTTCACGGTTGGCCTCACGAGCGTGCATGATTGGTCGGTGCCGTGGGAATGCTACTCGCAGCATGCGGCGCGATCCCGTCCCACCCGAAGGCGAGGAGAACCCGCTCGATGCAGCGTTGGGGGACCTGCAGGACCTCGCCGAGCTCGAGCAGCGGTTCGCCTTGCTCGATGCCAAGCTCGACGCCGTCGAGTCAAAGCTCGATGCGAACCCGGACCAGATCGACCTCGATGCGGTGATCGACGACAGCGATCCCTTCTCCGACATCGCGCGCGCCCTTCGCGAGCAGCGCGCACAGCTCGAAGCATCCTCGGCCGACGACGCCGACGACAACTCCTCCTACGACGACGATTCGCAGCTCGAGCTCTCGCTCGACGAGGACGACGACGACGACTTCGCGCTGGAGGATGACGACGAGGACGACGATCCCGTCGCTGCCGAGATCGAGGAGCGCTGCCAGGACGCACTCGATGCGCTGGAGGGCGACGACACGTCGCTCGCGCGCGAGATCGCCATGGCGGCCGTGCGCCTGGATGACGAGCACCCGTTCCCGATGTTCGTGCTCGGCCTCATCGCCGAACGCGAAGGCGACCTCGACACCGCGCGCGACATGGCGGAACTGTCGCTTCGCACCGCGGGCACCAACCCTGATGCGATCGGGCTGCGCGCACACATCCACGTGCGCCAGCACGAGCTCGCCGAGGCCGCCGACCTGCTGCGCTTCGGCATCGCCCACAATCCTGATGACGCGACCCTCCACGAGGGCCTCGCGCGCGTGGCGCTCGCGCGCGGAGAACATCAGGAGGCACTCAAGTCAGCCGGCGCGGCGCTGCGCATCGAGCCCACCAACGCGGGCGCACTGGCCGTACGTGCAGCCGCCCTGGACGAGGGCGGCGACCGAAGCGGCATGCTCGCGGCGCTGCGCCAGGGCGTGCAGCTGCATCCCGAAGATCCCTATGCGATGGTCGAGCTCGCCTCGATCGAGATGGAGCACGGCAACCTGGAGCGTGCTCGCGTGCTGCTCATGCGCGCCCAGCGCCTCGCACCTCGCGACGCGGAGATCGGCGACGTTCGCGCGCTCGTGGAATACGTGCACGAGCAGCCGCTGCTGCGCCCGGTACCGACGCTCGTTCGCTGGATGCGCGACTTTCCCGGCGGACTGCCCGGCTTCCTCGTCGGATTCGTGATCGCGTCGCTGCCGCTGCATGCGCTCGCCACCGCGAGCCCGGCCTACCGGGTCCCGGCGATCGCGGTGATCGTCGCGTGGGGGCTGGTCGCGCTCTACGCATGGATCGCGCCGGCGATGCTCACGCACCGCCTCAACCAGCGCGCCGCACGAGGCGGCGCGAAGCGCATGGCCGACGACCTGCGCGACCCGCTTGCGGCACTGCCGCCGCTGGATCGACTCACCGATGTCGTCTCGATGCTCGGCGCCGCTCGTGATCGTCGTGCGGCCGTCGAGCTGCTCGTGCTCGCCGCCCAGCGCGCCGAGACGCACGGCAAGCGCATGCTCGTGCCCGGTGCCGAGGTCGCATCCGAGGCCGCTCCCCTGCTCGACGGCATGGCGCGCCGCATGCGCGGCCCGCGCGCGCGAATCCAGTCGGCGCTGCTCGCAATCCCGGTCCTGCCGCGCCTGTTCGTCGCCGCATCGATCGCTGCGGCCGTCGCCGCTCCGGCGCTCGCGGGCGCCACTGCGCTGCCGATGCTCGCCTGGCACGCGCTCGCACTCGTGCTGCTCGGCGTCGCCTGGGTACTCATCCTCGTCGAGCGCGCCTGGATGCGTGACGTCGAGGAATCGCTCGCGGCGGTGCAGCTCGCCTCCGCGGCCACGCCGCGCCTCTGACCTCCGTCGTCAGCCAGCCACAACGTGAGGAAGCGAGGGTCTCGAAGCCGAAGGCTTCATGACCGAGCGACGATCGTTGCTGGTCGATCGCCTCGCGATCAACCGACGAGCGCCGCGTGGCGCTCCTGGGCAGCGGCGATGAGCGCACGCACGCCGGCTTCGTCGCCCGCGCGCAGCAGCGCGATCGGATCCGGGTCGCCGTTGACGATCTGCTCGAAGAATTCCTTGCGGTCGTTGTACGTCGGCAGCGTGCCCTTGGCCCAGCCGCGCACCTCGTTGAGCAGCTCCGCGAGGCGGGCGTACTCGGTCCCGAACAGTTCGTTGATCTCGCGCTTCATGCGCTTGGCGAGCGCGGGCGACGCGCCGCGCGTGGAGATCGCGATCGAGATCGCGCCGGTGCGGATGATCGCCGGCAGGATGAAATTGCACAGCGGCGGCACGTCGACGATGTTGACGAGCATCGCCTTGGCTTCCGCCTCCTCGTAGATGCGGATGTTCGTGTTCGTGTCGTCGGTGCACGCGATCGCCATCAGACAGCCGTCGAGGTCGCTCGTCTCGTAGTCGCGCTTCGACCAGGTCAGCTCGCCGTCGGCCGCCAGCTGCTCCACCTCGGGCAGCACCTCAGGCGACACGACGTGCACGTCGGCGCCGCAGACGAGCAGCCCTTCGGCCTTCTCGAGTCCGAGGTGTCCACCGCCCACGACGAGCGCGCGCCGACCCTTGAGGTTGAGGCACGCGATGTAGTGCGTGGTGTTGAGCATCTCGACCGTGCAGCGCTGGTCGCAGATACCGACCTTGAACTGACAGACGCATTCCTTGCCGGCATAGGCAGCAGCGGGCATGACGGGGAGGCTCCTTGGCGCGAAAACGGGACCCGGACAGTGTAGCGGGCCACGGGCCGTCCCGAGCCGGCCGCACGACGGCCCGTTTCGAACGACCCCTCGAGCGCGCCCCTGCTCGATGAATCGGTGACGGTCGAGCTGCGCGCCCGGGGACGGTACGCGGCATTGACCTGGGGGACGACCGGGGACGATGACGATGACCATCGGGGCGACAGGCGCACAGGTGACCGCCATGCCGGCGGCACCGCCCACGCGCGTGCCAGACGACGGCGCTGCGACGGAACGCCGCAAGGTCCTGCCGTCGTTTCCCACCCCGGGCCAGTCCGACGATGCGGTCGATGCCGACGCACAGGCGCTCGCCGACCCGCTGCGCCCCACCGCCGCCGACGGCTGGTCGCCCGACACGATCACGCCGGTTCGCTCCCGTCACGAAGGCGGCTTCTTCGGCTCCGCGCTCAACTTCACGCTCGGCGGCGTCGACGAGCGGCCCGGCCAGCGCCTCTCACACGCGCAGGTCGACCAGCTCGCGCCGTTCTTCGCGACCCAGTTCGGGCTCGACGAAGCGTTCGTGCGCCGTGAGCTCGCGAAGGTCTACGTCTACATCGGCGGACCCGCCGTGGACAACCAGGCGATGACGATCGGGCATCACATCTTCGTGCCCGACGAGAAGTCGCTCGAGCGGATGATGACCCGCCCGGGCAGGCGCTGGCTGACGCACGAGCTCGCACACACGATGCAGTACCTCTCGTACCAGCACGGGAACCCGCAGCGCTTTCTCGCCGACTACTTCACGAGCATGATCGTCGGCAAGGATCCGCAGACGCCCGGCTCGGGTGACGGGCCCGCGGTGTGGGGCGCGTTCTTCACCGGGCTGCGCACCGCTGGCAAGTCCGAGGAAGAGATCGGCAAGGGATCCACCAGCCTACGCGAGTCGCTCGTGTCGACCGTGCTGCCGGCCGCTGCCGTGTCGATCCCGGTGGCGATCACCGCGGGCGGCGCCCTCAAGGCAGCACGCGTCACCACCGGCCGCAACCTGCTCGGGAGCGGCAACTCGATGACGACCGCCATGAGCGGCATCGCGGCACCGGCACTCGCCGGCTCGGCGATCGGCCTCTTCCACGAGCAGCTTGGCGACGGCTGGACGAAAGTGCTCGGCACGGTCGCAGGCGGCACGCTTGCCGGCCTCGCGCTGTGGCGCGGCGGAGCGTTCAACGTGGGAGGCTCGACCGCCATGACCGAGGTTGGCCGCGCGCTCGGGCGCACGAGCGCGATCGGACTGGCAGTCGGCGCAACGATCGGTGGAGCCGCGATCGGACTGCTGAGCGCGACCGCGAGCGCCAACACGATGCAGGGCTGGTCGCGCAGTGCGGACGTGCTGCACTCGCTCCACAACCGACCCGTGGGCGAGGCACCGAAGGAAATGGATCTCATGGACGCGGTCCATGATTCGCACTGGCTCGAGATCGATGCGGAGGCGATCGCACGACGTTTCACGCGCGAGTGGCAGGCGCCCGAGCCCGGTGCGCCCCCGGTGGCGGGCCGCACGCCGGGCGACTCCTCGCTCAAGGATCGCGTCGAGAGCGACCTGGCCAGCCGCCTCGACTGGGGCATCAAGGTGCCGCTGATCGTCGGCATCCCCGCGGCGGTCGGTCTCGGTGCCGGCGTGCTTGCCACGCGCACCGGAGTCAAGATGCTGCGCACGACCGTCCAGGAGGGACGCCCGATCTCCGAGGCGATCGGCGAGGCGATGCGTCTGCTCGGCTCCAACCGCCAGGGCGTCGGCAACAGCCTCGGCGTCGGCGCAGCACTCACGCTCGCACCGCTCATGGCGGGCGGACTCGCCGGACCGGTCGTCTTCAACGCAACGGGTTCCGAGACCGCCGCGCGCCTGGGCGGCGCGGGGGCAGGCGCGCTCGCGACCGGCGCGCTCCTGACGATGCTGCTGACGGGCCGTGGCGGAAGCCTGATGAGCACCAGCGGCAAGGTCGGTCTGGGCATGGCGGTCGCCGGCGCGATCGGCTTCATGGCGGGAGGCGTGGCCACCGAAGCGCTGCGCCCCAGCACTCGCGAGTACGATGCCTCGCGCTGGAAGCGCAGCTGACGCTCGCTCCGACGTGACGCGCAGGCGCAGCGTGGGTAGGCGATCCCCATGATCGTGACTCGCAGCATGCATCCGGACTGGCGCTCCAACGCGTACCTCGTTGCCGACGAAGCCGGCGGACACGCCGTCATCGTCGACGCAGGTGCACCGATCGAGCCGCTCCTGTCGAAAGCCGACGAACTCGACGTGCGCGTCACGCACATCCTGCTCACCCACGAGCACCACGACCACACGACGCACATGGTCGCGCTGGAGGAACGGTATGGCGCGACGCTCGTCCTGCCCGAGCGCGCGGTCGACGGCATCGAGGTGAACAGCGGACAGCTGCAGCTGCGGTCCGTGCCGACGCCCGGTCACTGCGCACCGCACGTCGCCTGGCTCGTCGAACGCGACGGCGAGACGGTCGCCGCATTCACCGGCGACGTGCTGTTCAAGGGCGCGGTCGGCGGCACCCTGGACGGCGGCGTCGACGGTGTCGACCTGCTGCGCGAATCGGTGCTCGATCGACTGCTGTCACTGCCGCCCGAAACCATTCTCTACCCCGGGCACATGGAGCAGACGACGGTCAGCGACGAGCTCGAATCCAACCTGTTCGTGCGCGCGTGGCTCGGCGAGGAGCCCCTGCTCGACGACGCGGTCCAGTTCGCCGGCACCGACGTCACGCTGCTGCTCGTCGGTCCTGACTACGACGGCGGCACCAAGGCATGGGTCCGGTTCGAGGACGGCCGCGAGGCGATCGTCGGCGGCAGCATGATCACCGACCAGGGCGTGTCGGCGTGAGTCGCCGCACGCTGACGTCGCTGCTCGCGGCGCTCGTGGTGCTGGCACTCGCCGCGATGCTTGCTGCCGGCTGCGGATCGAGCGACGACGAGGGTGGCGGCGACGCGACGTCGAAGCAGTCGGCCAGCGACGACGAACATGACGGCGACGAGGACCCCGCCGAGGACGAGGATGCGGAAGATCCCACGCCGGTGCCCGAGCCGGTTCCCGACGGCGAGCTGCCCCCGATCCAGGTGACGTCGCCCACCCCGCTCGCGTACGTGAGCGACAGCTTCGTGCTCACCGGCTCCGCGCAGGTGTTCGAAGGAACCCTCCGATGGCAGATCCTCGACGAGCAGCTGCGACCGCAGCGCCAGGGCACGATCACCGCGTCCTGCGGCGCCCCGTGTCGCGGCACGTTTCGTGCCCGGATCCCCCTCCGCGGCGTGAAGATCGGATCATGGGAACTGCACGTGTTCGCTCCACCGGTCGCCGACGACGATCCTGATCGCGTGCACGACACCATGATCCCGATCACCGTCACCGAGGAACCCGTGGAGGGCGCGCCGGATGCAGGCGATACCCCGCCCGGCGGTGTTCCCGGCGGCTGACGGCCGGTGGTGCTCAGCCCGCGGCAGGAGCCTTTGCCCCGAAGACCCGATATCCCTCGGCTGCATAGGCTTCCTGCGCGCCGATGAGGTCGTCGAAGGCCGCGTCGACCTGTTCGTCCGTGGCGAACTGCACGAACAGCTCCGCCTTCGCCGAATCGGTCGTCGCGTCCCCCAGCCGCGCGGCCAGTTCGTCAAACGCCTCCGCCACGCCCCGCAGGCCGCGTTCGAGCCGCCGCTGGGCACGCTCCGCGTCGCTCGGCGGATCGAGGTCCTCGAGCTGATCGGCCGCCTCGCGAAGGTCGTCGGCGATCTGTCGAACCTCCTCCGGGCCGATCGTCTCCGCATCGTCGCCGGGGAGCTGTTCGAGGGAGTCGTCGACGACCCGACCGACCTTCGCGAGATCGCGCTCGTACTCGAGCCGTTCCGATCCGCCGCAGCCGGCGACGAGCGCTGCGAGCAGCACCGTCGAACACGCCAGCAGCAGGATCCGGAACATGCCTGCAACCTATCGGAGTGTGCGGCGCACGAGCGTGCAATACTTCGGACGGGCATGCGTGCCGTTCGCGCGCCCGCGTGCCAAACGACAGATCGCAATCGAATCCCGATAAGGGGCTGACTGACGTGACCGACAGGTCCGACGCGCTGAACGATGGCTTCGTCCAGCTGATGTACGAGAACTGGCTTGCGAACCCCGCGAGCGTCGACGAGGAATGGCAGAAGCTGTTCCGTGAGGGCGGGGACCCCGCCGCGGATGCACCGGCTGCATCCACGCCAGCGCCGGCTCCGGCGGCTGCCGCGGTGAAGGCCCCGCCCGCAACGGCGACGCCCGCCGCAGCGACGCCCGCCCCGAAGGCAGCAGCCCCCGCCGGCGACCTGCCCGAGGGCGCCACGCTGATGAAGGGCCCGGACCGCGGGCTCGTGCAGAACATGAACACCTCGCTCACGGTTCCTACCGCGACGACGTTCCGCACGATCGCCATGTCGACGGTCGACGCGAAGCGCCGCGAGCTCAACGCGAAGCTCGCCGAGTCAGGCCGCAAGCTGTCGTTCACGCATCTGGTCGCGTGGGCGCTCGTCGAGGGCTACCGCCAGGTGCCCGTGATGGGGCACACGTTCGAGGAGATCGACGGCAAGCCGTATCGCATCCCGCACGAGCACGTGAACTTCGGGCTCGCGGTCGACGTCGAGAAGCCGGACGGCTCACGCGGCCTCATGGTTCCGTGCGTCAAGGCTGCCGACACGCTCGACCCCAAGGGATTCTGCGACGCCTACGACGCGATCGTCGAGAAGTCGCGTACCGGCAAGCTCGGGCTCGAGGACATGCTCGGCACGACGTTCACGCTCACCAATCCGGGTGGCCTGGGCACCGTCGCCAGCGTTCCGCGACTCATGAAGGGCCAGGCCGCGATCATCGCGACCGGTTCGATCAACTTCCCGGTCGAGTACCAGCACCTGCCCAAGGATCGACTCGCCGAGCTCGGCGTCTCCAAGGTCATGGTCATGACGTCGACCTACGACCACCGCGTCATCCAGGGCGCGGAGTCCGGTCGCTTCCTCAACGTCGTCGACAAGCTGCTGCAGGGTGGCGACGAGTTCTACGAGCGCTTCGCCGACTCGTTCGGCATCGGGTCCGGAACCGCCAGGCCTGCAGCAGCTCCGGCCGCTGTACCGGCCGCGGCGGCACCGGCGGCTACATCGACCCCGCCGGTCGCGGCACCCTCCGAGGAGCAGATCGCCGCGAACGGTCAGGGACCAGCGCCGATCCTGCTCGACCCCGGCGCGGCATTGAAGCCGGTCCACGGCGACCTGCTGCCAGAGCCTGCACCGTTCCCGATGCTGACCGCAGCCAAGATCGAGGTGTCGGAGGACCAGCTCGCGTCCGTCGCCGCCGCGATGTCGCTCGTGAAGGCATTCAGGACGCACGGTCACCTGGATGCGGATCTCGACCCGCTCGGGTCGCCCCCGCCCGGTGACCCTGCGCTTGATCCCGAGACCGTCGGCCTCACCGACGAGGTGATGCGCACGATCCCCGCCAACGTCCTGCGCGTCGGCGTCGGCGGCGAGACGTTCGCCGACGTGCTGCCGTCGCTGCGCGAGAAGTACTGCGGCACGATCGCGTACGAGATCGAGCACATCGCCGACCACGAACAGCGCGTGTGGCTGCGCCGCATGATCGAGGCGGGCGAGCATCGTCATCCGCTCGATGCGGAGCAGAAGACGTGGCTGCTCGAGCGACTGACCGACGTGGAGGTGTTCGAGCGCTTCGTGCGTCGTGCGTACCTGTCGCAGAAGCAGTTCTCCATCGAGGGCCTCGACATGATGGTCCCGATGCTCGACATCCTCGTCGAGGCGGCATCCGAATCCGGTGCCCACGAGGTCGTGCTCGGCATGGCGCATCGTGGCCGGCTCAACATCCTGTCGCACACGCTCGGCCTGGCCTACGACCGCGTGCTGCGCTTCTTCGAGGCGGAGAGCCGCGTCGTCGAAGGCACGCTCGTGGCGGGCGGCGGCACCGGCGACGTGAAGTACCACATGGGTACGAGCGCCACCGTGGAGACGCAGGCCGGCTCCATCGAGGTCACGCTCATGCCGAACCCGAGCCACCTCGAGGTCGTCAACCCGGTCGTCGAAGGCCGCACCCGTGCCAGCCAGACCCTGCAGCGCGGCAAGGAACTGACGTTCGACGGGTCCGCCGCCATTCCCGTGCTGATCCACGGCGACGCGGCGTTCGCGGGCCAGGGCGTCGTTGCCGAGACACTCAACCTGCAGGGCCTCGACGGCTACCAGACCGGCGGCACGATCCATCTCATCGCCAACAACCAGGTCGGCTTCACGACGAATCCCGGCGACGGGCGCTCCACGCGGTACGCGAGCGACCTGGCCAAGGGCTACGACATGCCGATCATCCACGTCAACGCCGACGACGCCGAGGCGTGCCTGGCCGCGATGAAGCTGGCGGTCGCGTACCGCAGCCGATTCCATGAGGACGTGCTCATCGATCTGATCGGCTATCGCCGACACGGACACAACGAGACCGACGAACCGAACTACACGCAGCCGAAGATGTACGCGACGATCAAGGAGCACACGCGTGTTCGCGAGATCTTCGCGGGCAAGCTCGTTGCCGACGGGATCGTCACCGAGGAACAGGTCACGGCGCAGTACGACGAGCGTTACAAGGCACTGTCGACCCTGCACGAGGCCAACGTCCTCGCACTCGGCGATCGCGATCCCTCCGAGCTCGACGAGCCGACCGGTGACGTGCTCGACCTGGGCGCGCACGTCGAGCCCGACACCTCCCTGAGCGAAGATGACATTCGCCGCCTGAGCCAGGACCTGCTCAAGGTGCCGGACGGCTTCACGCCCAACGCGAAGCTTGCGCGCCAGCTCGAGAAGCGCTCCAAGATGCCGGACGCGACGTTCGACTGGGGCGCATCGGAGGCGCTCGCCTACGCTTCACTGCTCGAGCACGGCACGAACATCCGCCTGACCGGCCAGGACTCCGAGCGCGGCACCTTCGCGCATCGACACATGGTCCTGCATGACGCGAACACCGGTGAGAAGTACGCGCCGATCCAGCACCTGCCGAGCGCCAAGGGCGCACTCGAGGTGTACAACTCGCCGCTGTCGGAACTCGCATGCCTGGGCTTCGAGTACGGCTTCTCGATCGAAGCGCCCGACTCGCTCGTGCTGTGGGAGGCGCAGTTCGGCGACTTCGTCAACGGCGCGCAGATCGTCAACGACCAGTTCATCACGAGCGGCATGGTCAAGTGGGGGCTCACGAGCCGACTGACGCTGCTGCTGCCGCACGGCTACGAAGGCAACGGCCCCGAGCACTCGAACGGGCGCCTCATGCGATGGCTCGCAAGCGCCGCCGAAGGCAACATCCGCGTGGCGATGCCGTCCACGGCATCGCAGCTGTTCCACCTGCTGCGACGGCAGGCGATGCATGAACGTCGTCGACCGCTCGTGGTGATGACTCCGAAGGGCCTGCTCAAGGCGCCATGGGCGATGAGCCCACTGTCGGAGTTCACCGAAGGCAGCCGCTTCGACTGGGTCCTCGACGATCCCTCGATCACCACCGAGGAGCAGCGCGCGGCGGTCACACGGCTCGTGCTGTGCTCGGGCAAGGTGTACCACGACATGGCCCAGCACGAGGATCGGGCACAGGCCCCGCAGACTGCGCTGACGCGCCTCGAGCTGCTCTATCCGTTCCCGCGCAAGCAGGTGGCGGAGCTGTTCGGTCGCTATCCGAACCTCAAGGAGGTCGTGTGGGCACAGGAGGAGCCGATGAACTTCGGCGCCTTCCCCCACATGCACCTGCGCATCCCGGCGCTGCTGGGCGATGGCATCGAGTGGTCGTACGTCGGCCGCCCGAAGCGATCGAGCGCGAGCGAGGGGTACACGAGCGTGCACAACCTCGAGCAGCGACGCATCGTGCGCCAGGCGCTGGGCTTGCCCGTCTGACGGTCAGGTGCGCATCGCGAGGTCGAGGTCTGCCTTTGGCACGAGCTGGACCGCGTTCGCCTCGGTGTTGATGACCGCGGCGTACTGGCTGGAGTCGACGACCTGCACTGCGCCGGTGCGAACGTCGTCTCCCAGCCGGCGCAGGGTGTCATCCATCGGCGCGCCGATCGCCGGCGCGAGCTCGGAGAGGATCGAGGATGCAGCGCGGGCATCGCGAGCCGCCCCGCTGAGGTCGACTCCGTTGAAGCGTCCGTCCGGGCTCGGCTTCTTCGCGACCTGCCAGTTCACGTCCTCGAGCGTCGCGTCGGCGTTCTTGAGGCGGGACGTGATCGACGCGTGCAGCGACGAGTCCCCCATGTGCGGCTGGACGCGCGCCTGCGCCTCGAGGTTCACGTCGCGAACGCCGAGGCGTGCGTCCTTGGAGGTGGCGAGCGCAGCGTCATCCATCGCATCCGTGCCGTGGTTGGCGATGAGCTGCTCGATGCGACCGATGGTCTCGTCGACGCGTGCGATGGCGACACCCACGTCGTCGAGTACCCTTGGTGCGAGCGCGAACGGATTCGCACGCATGATCGTGGTGGCGTCCATGGTCCCCTCCTCCCGGCGCGCCGCATCACGCAGCGCCGTCACCGGACTATCGAGGGAAAGCCGCCGATCGGTTCAGCGTCAGTTTCGGCGGAACCCGTTCATGTGGGGCGTCTGGCAGTAGTCGGCGTCCCCGGGCTGACCACCCAGCATCGGCTGCGCCGGGCTGCTGGTCATCGCGAGCGAACGCACGACGGGAGCTTCCTCGGCGGCGACCGGATCGACCTGCACGCCGCTCGGGTTCACGACCTTCACGAGCGCATCCGCTGCGGCCTGCGAATCACGCAGCGCGCCGGGGATGTCCACGCCGTTGAAACGACCATCGGGGCTCGGCTTCTTGGCGAGCTGCCAGTTGGCGTCCTCCAGATGCGCGTCGGCTCCGCGCAGCGCGCTGGTGAGACCGGCGTCGGCACCCTGGAAGTGCCCTTCGAGCACCTGCTGCGCTTCCATGTTCAGCTTGTACGCCGCGATGCGCGCGTCCTTGGTCGACGCGTCCCCCGTGTCAGTGGCTGGAACCGTTCGGATCTTCTCGATCGACTGCTGCACGAGCGCGAATGCCTTGTTCACGTCCGCGGAGACCTTCGGGTCGAGCGCAGGAGTCGTCGGTCCGGTGGGCGGCGTTGCCGGCGGGGTGGGCGTCGCCGGCGCGATGAGTGCGGCGGCGGCGGTCGCGTCGGCGATCGCGGTGTCGAGGAACGTCGACCAGCCATCGGAGAGCGTCGCGCGCTGTCGCGCCATGACGCTCAGCGAGCCCGCGGCCTCCGAGAGCTTGAGCACGTCCGCGCCCAGCTTCGCTCCGAGCTCGTCGCCGTCCTTGGGCTTGAGCGCGAGGAAGCCGTCGCGTGCGAGCTGCAGCTCACCGGCGATGGTCGACAGGTGCGGGCCCCAGCCCGCGCCCACGGTCGAGCGGTCGGTGACCATCGTCGTGATCGTCGCGTCGGAAGCCGTCAGCTTCGTCGCGATGTCGGTGAACTGCTTGGCGAGCGCGACGGTGTCGGGCGTGGCCGGGGTCGCGGGCGGGGTGAGCGTGGAGATCATCGGGGTCCTCGGTTCGTGTGGGAGCGAAGGTGTGTGCGGCGCGTGTCAGGCGGCCGTTGCGAGCGCCGTGGCGAACTTCTCGAGGATCTGCACGGCCCGGTCCGCGTCGCGCTGGGCGCCGGGAATGTCCACGCCGTTGAAGCGACCGTCGGGGCTTGGCTTCTTGGCGAGCTGCCAGTTGGCATCCTCCAGATGCGCGTCTGCCGTGCGCAGCTGGCTCGTGACGAACTCGTCACCGGAGTTGAAGTGCGGCTCGATGAGCTTCTGCGCGTCCATGTTCAGGTTGTAGGCGGCGATGCGTGCGTCCTTCGTGCTCGACGTCCCGGTGTCGTCGGTCGGCAGCGAGCGGATCGTCTCGAGCGAGCGGCGCACCAGCTGTGCGGCTCGGCCCGCGTCACGCACGACGTCTGATCCACCCGGCTGCGGGGGGCGGGTACCCCCTGGGTGCGGCGGCACGGGCGGGGTGATCGGCGGGGTCGGGCCGGTGCCGTACAGCCGGTTGGCGGCCTCCTGCACGACGCTGATCGTCGAATCCAGCGCGCTCGCCCAGCCGTGGCTCAGCGACGTGTTGCGGTCCTGGGCGCTCGCGATGCGGCCACCGTTCTGCGTGAAGTCGATGAGCTCGACGCCCAGTCGCGAGGCCAGCTCGGCATCCTGGGGGTTGAGCGCGACATACGCGTCTCGGCCGGCGAGCAATGTGTGCGACGTACGGTCGAACCACTCGCCCCAGCCACCTCCGACGGTGTTGCCGGAGCGAACCATCGATTCGAGCTGTGCGTCGTGGCGGGACAGGTCGACCGCGAGGTCGTTGAGGAGACGCTGGGTGCCGACGCGATCGTACTGCGCGCCGGGAATGGTCGTGAGCTGCATGGGAGGCTCCAGATTCGTGGTCAGGGCGCACTGCGGCGGAGCGCGTGCGCAACCCTCGGGACTCTGTTGGAGGACCGAAGCGACGGGAACGCCCAGCGCGACCGACCGGCCCGTCTCGGCCGCGTGCGTGGCCCGCATTCGCGCCCGACGGCTCCTGCGCGTGCAGGCCGACGCGACTCCGCACGACTCCTAAAGGACTCCCGCTCACACGCGCGCATGCGAGACGGCTAGGATGGATGCCGATTTCACACGCGCGCGAAAGGCACTGCATGGCTGACAGCTTCGGGACCCGAACCACCCTCGAATCGGGCGGACGCTCGCTCGAGTACCGATCGCTCCCGAAGCTCGCCGAGCAGCACGCCGACGTCGCGTCGCTGCCGTTCTCGCTGCGCGTGCTGCTCGAGAACCTGCTGCGTCTCGAAGACGGCGTCGCCGTCACCAAGTCGGACATCGAGGCGATCGCCGGCTGGGATCCCGCCGCGACGCCCACTGCCGAGATCGCATACACCCCGGCTCGCGTGCTCCTGCAGGACTTCACCGGCGTGCCGGCCGTCGTCGACCTCGCCGCGATGCGTGATGCGATGGCGGAGATGGGCGGCGACCCGTCCAAGATCAATCCGCTGCGCCCGGTCGACCTGGTCATTGACCACTCCGTCCAGGTCGACGTCGCCCGCTCGCACCTCGCGCTCGAGAAGAACATCGAGCTCGAGTACGAGCGCAATGGTGAGCGCTACGCGTTCCTGCGCTGGGGCCAGGGTGCCTTCCGCAACTTCACGGCCGTGCCTCCGGGCGCGGGCATCGTCCACCAGATCAACATCGAGTACCTGTCGCAGGTCGCCTTCGTCGAGGCCGGCGGTGGCGAGAACGGCGCCGACCTCATCTATCCCGACACGCTCGTCGGCACCGATTCGCACACCACGATGGCCAACGGCCTCGGCGTGCTCGGCTGGGGCGTCGGCGGCATCGAGGCAGAGGCAGCGATGCTCGGCCAGCCCGTCTCCATGCTCATCCCGCAGGTCGTGGGCTTCGAGCTGACCGGCAAGCTCCCCGAGGGCTCGACGGCCACCGACCTGGTGCTGCGCGTCACCGAGATGCTGCGCGAGCTGGGCGTCGTCGGCCGCTTCGTCGAGTTCTACGGATCCGGGCTCGACAACCTGCCGCTCGCCGACCGCGCCACGATCGGCAACATGAGCCCCGAGTTCGGCTCGACCTGCGCGATCTTCCCGGTCGACGAGGAGACGCTGCGCTACCTGGAGCTCACCGGCCGCTCGCCCGAGCAGATCCAGCTCGTGCGCGACTACTACACGGCGCAGGGCATGTTCCGCACCGCCGACTCCGTCCCGGCGCGCTACACCGAGACGCTGAGCCTCGACCTCGACTCGGTCGAACCTGCCGTCGCCGGCCCGCGACGCCCGCAGGACCGCATTGCGCTGTCCTCGATCAAGTCGACGTTCGCCAAGGAGCTCGCGGGCCTCAAGCCCGATGCCCGGGGCACGCGCCCCGCGCTCGCGCCGGCGGCGCAGACCGAAGCAGGCGGCACCGCCACGATCACGAAGCCACAGGTCACCGACGGCTCAGTGGTGATCGCCGCGATCACCTCGTGCACCAACACGTCGAACCCGTCGGTGATGGTCGCCTCCGGCCTGCTCGCGCGCAAGGCACGCGAGCGCGGGCTGACGTCCGCGCCGTGGGTCAAGCCGAGCCTCGCGCCAGGCTCGAAGGTCGTCACCGAATACCTCGAGAACGCCGGTCTCGACAAGGACCTCGAGGCCGTCGGCTTCTACACCGTCGGCTACGGCTGCACCACCTGCATCGGCAACTCGGGGCCACTGCCCGAAGACGTGCTCGAGCAGGTGCAGAGCGACGACCTGGTCGTCGCGAGCGTACTCTCGGGCAACCGCAACTTCGAGGGGCGCATCAACAACGACGTGAAGATGAACTTCCTCATGTCACCGCCCCTCGTCGTCGCTTACGCGATCGCCGGACACATGGACTGGGATCCCGCGACCGAGCCGATCGGCGTCGGCAGCGACGGCGAAGACGTGTTCCTGCGCGATATCTGGCCGACCCAGGAGGAGATCTCCCGCACCGTCGGCGAGTGTGTCCAGGGGTCGATGTTCACGAAGTCCTATTCCGCCGTCTACGAGGGCGACGAGCGCTGGCGCGCGCTGCCGACACCGGCAGGCGATCGCTTCGCGTGGGACGACAAGTCGACCTACATCCGCCGACCGAGCTACTTCGACAAGCTGCCCAGGGTTCCCGCAGAACCGACTGACATCCTCGGTGCGCGCTGCCTGGTGAAGGTGGGCGACTCCGTCACGACCGACCACATCTCCCCCGCCGGCGGCTTCCGTCCGGAGACTCCGGCCGGCAGGTACCTGCTCCAGCGCGGCGTCCAGCAGCGCGCATTCAACTCCTACGGCTCACGCCGCGGCAACCACGAGATCATGATGCGCGGCACGTTCGCCAACGTGCGCCTGCGCAACCAGCTCGCGCCCGGCACCGAGGGCGGCTTCACGCAGTTCATGCCGGGTCATGAGGAGACGACGATCTTCGAGGCGAGCCAGCGCTACGTAGCCGAGGGCACGCCGCTCGTGCTCATCGCGGGCAAGGAGTACGGCTCGGGATCGAGCCGCGACTGGGCCGCGAAGGGTCCCAACCTGCTCGGCGTGCGTGCCGCGATCGCCGAAAGTTACGAGCGCATCCACCGTTCCAACCTCGTAGGCATGGGCATCCTGCCGCTGCAGTTCCTCGATGGCGACAGCGCGGACAAGCTCGGGCTGACCGGCTACGAGACGTTCGAGATCTCCGGCATCGCCGACATGTTCACGTCAGATGCGGAGACCACCGGCCTGACGGGCGATCGCACGATCACCGTCACCGCCAAGGGCGAGGACGGCATGCGCCGCCAGTTCCGCGCGCTCGTGCGCGTGGACACGCCCAAGGAAGTCTCCTACTACCGCCACGGCGGCATCCTGCAGTACGTGCTCCGCAACCTGCTGCACGAGGCCTAGGAACGAGGGTCATCGAGCTCGCTCGAATGACCGAGTGACGACGGGCTCGCGCGAGCGCAGCGAGCAACGAGGGCTGATCACCGCACCGACCGCGTCACTCGATACGGTCGGCGCCCGGCAGGTCGAGCTCGCTGACGTCGATGCGTTCCAGCGGCTTGATCGCCGGTCCCTGGAGCACCTCGCCGTCGATGCTGAATCGAGATCCGTGGCAGGGGCACTGCCAGCACGCGGCTTCCGGTTCGTGGCGCACGATGCAGCCCAGATGGGTGCATGCCGCGTCGACGGCCTGGAGTTCGCCGTCGCCGTTGCGCGCGATCGCCACCATCCGGCGGCCGATGCGTGCGACCATGCCCGTGCCGGACTCGAGCGTCGCAACGTCCGAAAGATCGTCTGCGCTGATCCGATCACCGAGGAAGTCCTTGACCGTGACGACGGCTTCCTTGAGCGTCGAGGGCTTGGCGTAGGGCCCCAGGCGCGTCGCGCGCTGCGCCTCGTGCCAGCGCGCATGGCCGCGCAGGATCAGTCCGCTGATCGCAAGCGATGCGCTCACTCCGGCCGCCAGTCCCCACCCGGCGAATCCCGTGGCGACGTGCACGTTGTCGTGGCCGCGGATCGGCCCCAGGAACGGGTGTCCGTCGGCCGGGAACACGTCATGCGCGAGCCATGCTCGGCGCAGCTCGCCGGCGCCGGTCAGCGCGCGCGCATCCGCTTCGAGCTGTTCGACGTGCGAGCCATCCTCGTCGGCGCTCAGCTCATGTCCGTTTCCGGCAGCGATGATGAGCGACGTTCCGTCGACGTCGAGCGCGGGACGCACTGACAACGCGCCGCTGTCCACGCCGGTGTACATGTCCGGTGCAAAGCCACGAGCGTCCGCATGCTCGAGTGCGACGACGTGGCTTCGGCGATAGCTCGACGCGGCGAAGACCATCGAGCGGTCGATGATTGGCAGCTGCGTGGCGACGATGACGTGATTCGCGGTGATCGTCGTGCCCGCATCAGTGGTGAGGGTGCTCGTGTCACCGAGTGCGAGCTCGACGATGCGCGTGTCCTCATGGACGTGCGCGCCGAGGTTCGCTGCGCGATCGGCCAGCGCGTCGAGCAGGACCACCGGATCGAGGTTGAGCTGCTCGGGCACCCCGAGCGCCCGCTCGCCGAACGGCACCTCGCCCGGGTCGGCCCATCGGTTCTCCACGCGCAGCGCGTCGGCGGCGACCTTTTCCTGCTCGAGCGTCTCGAATCCCGAGTCGGTCGATGCGTATGCCCAGTGCCAGACGGGGGACGCCGCATCCGCGACGTCGAGCGTGTCGGCCCAGGCCCGGATCACGTCGAGGCCTGCGCGTTCGCCGTCGACGATGTCCTTGGCGTGGTCGTAGCCCACCTGATCGATGAGCTTGGCGAAGTTCATGCCGTGAAAGAGCGATGCCTTGGCCGTCGACAGTCCGGTGTTGCCGCCACCGATCGTTCGCGCCTCCACTAGCGCGACCGTGCGCCCCTCCGCTGCGAGCAGCATCGCGGCAGACACGCCGACGATGCCGCCGCCGATGATCGCGACGTCGACCTTCAGGTCCTCGCCCAAGGCGGCACGTGGCCCGCGGGTCCGGCGCGCGATCCACAGCGACTCGCCCACCTCCTGGGCACGGCCCGATCTTCGAGATACCACGTCAGCTCCAGGCGACACGGGGTCGTCGCGCCTGTGCGCGGCGGAAGACGAGATCAACCGATCCGCCATCACCGTGCTCTTGCGCGGTGAGGATCCACCCCTCGGAGATCGCTCGCAGCACGGCGTCCTGCTGTTCGTCGACATCCCCGAGGGGGACGCGAATGATCCGGTGTCGCCAGTTCACGGTCACGTTGAGCTCCTCGAGGGGGGTGACGGGTACCGAGGGTGGTCCCCGGCACGTTGCGCGCGAAACTGTCTCGGCTGCGAGCGACCGCATATCCCGCCGCAACCTGTGCGATGCTTGCGCTCATGACGACGGTTCGTCTCCTCCATGGCCTCGGCGCCGACCGCCGCGCCTTCCAGCGCTTCGAGCGACTGCTGCCGGATTCGTGGGACCTCGAGTCCTACGACCTGCTCGGGCACGGCGACGCCGCCCAACCCGCGAGCGGCTACCGACTCGACGATCACGCCGCGTGGATCGCCGAGCAGCTCGGCACGGACGTTCCTGCCGTGATCGTCGGCCACTCCTATGGTGCGGCGACGGCCGTTGCACTCGCCGCGACGCGCCCCGAGCTCGTCGCCGCCATCGTCCTGCTCGATCCGATCGCGCGCTTCGATGCGGGCGAGGCCGCCACGCTCGATGGGCGCGGGACCGGCACCGGCGCGATGATTCAGGCAAAGCGCGACGGTCGCCTGGCCGAGCAGGTCGCGCGGATGTTCCCCGATGCGAGCCCGGCGCTGCGCGCGTGGACGGTGGAGACGTGGGAGCGCATGTCGATCGGCGTCATCGACGAGCTCGACGCGGACTGGATGCGCTTCGCCGATCGTGTCACGTGCCCGGTTGCCATCGTGCATGGCGAGCTGGAACTCGGTGGCGGCGGCGACCTTGCAGCTGACTGGTTCGACGAGCCGATCGTGACGTGCATCGAGGGAGCCGGTCATCACCTGCACGCCTCGCATGCGCGCGAGACTGCGGCGGTCGTTGCCGAGGTCGTCGCCCGCATGCTGCCCGACGCGTGACGGCCGCGCGGCGAACCTACGAGCGCCTGGCGTCCACTGCGGCGCGCAGCAGCGTCTCCATGCGCGCTGCCTGACGACGAACGTCATGCGACAGCGCCGCCGTGCGCGCCGCGAGGTTCGGCTTCGGCAGCTGCGACGCGTCGCGCAGGCCGCGTTCGATGTCTGCCACGTCGGCCGGATCCACGAGCACCCCTGCGCCGGGCGGCACGAACTCCGGCGGCCCACCGACCTGGGTGGCGACGACGCTGCGCTCGCAGCCCATCGCTTCGACGAGCACCTGCCCGAACGGCTCGACGAGGCTCGGCAGACACAGCACGTCGCAGGCGCGCATCCACGTGACGACCTCATCGTGTTCGACGCGGCCGACGAGCCGCACGCCTGGCCGCCCTTCCAGCTTCGAGCGCAGTGGACCGTCACCGACGACGGTCAGCGAGCCGGTCCCGAGCCGCGCGAATGCATCGGCGAGGGGGACGACGTTCTTGCGTTCGTCGAGCGTGCCCACGAACAGGAATGCGGTGCCGTCCGGCGGCGAGCCCCAGCGATCGCCAAGTCGCGCACGCGCGTCCTCGTGCAGGCCGGGAGTGAAGCGCGATTCCACGTCGACGCCGGCATCGACCACCTCGACTCGCCCGGCGAGCTGCGGGACGCGGCGTTCGAGGTCGTCGGCAAGGAATCGCGACACTGCGACCACTCGATCCGCGCGTGTGGCGAGCATGCGCATAGCGCGGGCGACGCCGCGGCGGTCGCCGATGTTGCGCACGTCGCGACCGTGCGCGACGACGACGAGACCCGTGCGCGGCAGCAACCGGCACGCGAGCGCCGCAAGCACGCCCGCCGGGGCGAGAAAGTGTGCGTAGACGACCTGCGGACGGCGCAGCAGGATTGCCGAGACGACGCGTACGGCGAATCCGAGGTGCTTGCGCAGCCCGCCATCGCGTCGCGTGATGGCGACGACCCGCACGCGATGTCCCCGGGCGCGAAGCGCCTGCTCCTGGCCGCGCACGAACACGCCCAGGTCGGGCGCGCCCGGCCCCGGGTACATCTGCGAGACGATCAGGATGTCGAGGCGCTCGTCAGCCACGGTGCGAGCGTACCAGCAGGCCCCCGCACGTTCCGACACGTCACGGCATGGGAACGACAGCTCGATGACTGAATCTTCCGATGCGCTGCTGCGGTGTCGCGGCCTCACGCGTACGTACCGAACTCGCTGGTGGCGCCCGAACTTCACGGCGGTCGACTCCGTGGACCTCGACGTTCCGAACGGGAGCGCGTTCGCGCTCGTCGGCCCCAACGGCGCTGGCAAGACGACGCTCATGCTGATGGCGACCGGCCTGATGCGTCCCACCAGCGGGACCGCGACGATCGAAGGGCACGTGGCGGGCTCCGCGCAGGCTCGGCGCAACATCGGCTTCGTCCCGGAGAAGTTCCAGCTGCCTGCCCAGCTGACCGGTCGCGATTTCCTGCGCCTGCATTCGTCGATCGCGGGCATCCTCGGAGCCGAACAGGCATCGCGGATCACCGAAGTCGCAGAACACGTGGATCTGGCCGATCGTCTCGACGACCGCGTCGGCGCGTATTCGAAGGGCATGCAGCAGCGCATGGCGATCGCGCAGGCCCTGCTCACCAGGCCCCGGGTGCTGGTGCTCGACGAGCCGACGAGCGCGCTCGACCCGCTGCAGCGCAAGCTGCTGCGCGACACGCTGCGTCGCGCTCACGCAGACGGCTGCACGATCGTCCTCAATTCGCACAACCTGGCGGAAGTCGAGGACATCTGCGATCACGTCGCGATCCTCGAGGACGGCAAGATCGTTGCCAGCGGTGCACTGCGCGACATGGTGGAGCGCACCACGCGCGTACGCGTGCGCGTGCGTGGGTGGACCCCCGATCTGGAGAAGACGCTGACCGAGCGCGTCGCGATCGATGCGATCCATCACGACGACGCGGACACGACGTTCACCGCGGCGATCAAGGACGAGGACGCTGCGGCATGGATCGCGCACCAGGTCGTGTCGGCGGGCGCGTGGCTGTTCGAGCTCGCGCCGAGCGGCGAGGGCCTGGAAGACCTGTTCGTGCGAACGATCACCGGCTCCAACGCGACGGGCTCGTCGACGCCGCCAGCCGCACCGACGACGGATCCGGAGGTGGGAGCATGATCGCGATCCTCGCCATTGCGCGCGCGACGATCCTTGAGCTGCGTCGCCAGCGGCTCATGATCGTGCCCATCATCGGCATCGTGCTGTCGCTGCTCGTGCTCGGGGCGGTCCTGCTGCTGAGCGACGGGGACCTTGGCCTGCAGGATCGCGATGCGGAACTGGCAGCGCTCGTCACCGGCATCGGTGCGGCGGTCGCAGGCACGATCTACGCGGCGATCGTCGGATCGGGGCTCGTTGCTCGGGAGATCACCGCCGGCACGATGCTCATGCTGGCCGCGCGCCCGATCGGGCGGTGGCAGATCATCGCCGGACGCGTGCTGGGAACGAGCATGTTCCTGCTCGCGGTGCTGCTGTTCGTCTGCATCAGCTACGCGCTCGTCGCGATGCTCACGGCAGGATCCACCGCCCCGTTCGACGAGCCGTTCCTCGCATTCGCGTACGGAGCTCCGGCAATTCTGCTGGGCCTGACATTCGGCATCGCCTGCTCCGTGCAGGGCAAGGCAACCGCCGCCACCGGCACGGCGATCGGCATCATGCTGTTCGCATGGTCGGTCGGCATCTATGCCGACGAGTGGCGCGACGAGCAGCACGAGCGCTCGTTTCTCACCGAGGAAGTCCGCGACAAGCTCGAGAGCAACGACGCCATCGTCGGCCCGATCGCGCTTGGCGTGGCCCGCGCGTTGCCGTTCTGGGTGTTCACCACCGGGGCCAGCAACACGATCGATCGTCACGAGCGGTATCAGTTCGACGAGGAGTACCAGCGCCAGCTCGACGCCCCGGTCGACACCACCAAGCCTGGCGGGATGGGCATGGCCTACGCAGGCCCGGCTCCGACGTACGAGACCGGGACCTCGGATCCCCCCGCCGGTGCGAGTCCGGAACTTGATCCGGCTGCCGGTGAAGACCACGTCGCGCCGACTATTGATCCGGCGACGGGACTTCCCCTCATCGGTTCAACCGGAGGTCCGATCGAGGCGCAGAAGTTGCCCGACAAGCCCGGTCAGGAAGCGTTCCAGTGCGCCGAGTACGGCGGAGCGAGCTGCTTCCTCGGCTACAAGGACGCGTGGCGCGTGAAGCAGTTCGAGCGAGTGAAGCCGATGGACGAAGGCCTCGGTCTGCTGCTGGCGTGGCTCGCGATTCCGCTCTGGATGGGCATCGCGATGCTGCTGCTGCATCGCAGGCGCGACCTCACCTGAGAACGCGCCGGGGTCGGTCAGCGTCGCCACTGCGGGCAGCCGCCGGGCGGATGCTCGAACCACGGGTCGAGCCGGTTACCCGCGTCGATCGCGGCGCGCACGATTCGGCTCGGAACGACGATGCCAGCCGTGTCTGCACGGTGGGGCACGCGGGCTCGAACGAGGCCGTGGAATCCGAAGCCGGTATTCAGGTTCGCGTTGTTCGTCGTGGCCACGACGCCTCCCGAGAATCCCGTCGAGATCCCCCCGACGAGCGTCTGAACGGATCGATCGGAGATCTCCTCGGCGAAGCCGTCAGGCTGCTCCAGCTTGATCGTCGTCTCCTCCATCGACACGACAACCGGCGTCCGGCGCATGGCCCCTGCCACGCCGACGTTCGCGACGCCGTATGCGTAACCCAGCCGAGGGGCGGTGCCGGATGGGACGTAGAACGGCATTGGCTGGATTCGCAGCCCGGGCACCTTGAGGACCGCGACGTCGTCGTCGACGTCGAGGTATCGGATCATCGCGGCAATTCGCGGTCCGGCGCCGACGGTCGACGAGACGCGCACGCGCCTGGTCGCCGTCTCGATCGCGTGGACGGTCGTCACGACGGTCTCGTTGGCGAGCACGACGCCGGTGGCAACGGTGCGCGCACCGCCACACCGTTCGACGGTGATGTCCACGATCGGCCTCGCGAACGGATACTCGCCCTGCGCCCATGGTGATCGCTGGTTGTTCGATCCGATCCAGCGATCCCAATCCGCTCGCTCGACGCGGCGCATCGCGGCAGCGGCAGCGTCGATGGTCGAGGTCGTCGTCGGGTCGTCCTCGATCGGGATCGGCTGCACCTGGATGCGCTCGCCCTCGAAGGGGTCGGGGCCGTCGTTGATGGTGCCGTCCTCGTTGAGCGTGGGCGCCACCCATTTCACGACGGGCTTGTGGTCCTTGGCTCGCACTCGCTTGGGCCTGGCCTTCTTGGGATCGTCCGCGGGGTCGTTCACGGTGTTGCCGCCAACATGCTTGCCGTCGATGACGAGCAGCGATGCGGCCTGCTCGCCCGAGTCGGGCTCCGAACTGGAATCCGTTGCTGTCGCCGCGGGCTTGTCGGATGCGCCGCAGCCCGCGACCAGCAGCGCGATCGTCAGCAGGAGCAGGCCACGTCGAAGGCGACGGACGGCGCTCATGCCGCGAACTCGTCGTCGACACCGTCGAGGTCGGGGCGGAGAGGCTGCAGCGCCCAGGCTTCGACTGGACGGGCCTTGCCCTTCATCGTGACGTCGCCGATCAGCATCGCTCGCTCGCGCAGTTCCGGGCTGATCAGGTCGATCGTCTCCCGCGAAACCAGCAGGACGGCTCCAAGATCCTTGGTCGATGCTTCGAGGCGTGCGGTGGTGTTCACCGTGTCGCCGATCGCGGTGTAGTCCAGTCGGCGCTCGTGGCCGACGTTGCCGACCACCGCGTTGCCGGAGTGCACGGCTACTCCGATTCGGAACGGGACCTGACCATCGTCGGTGCGTCGCTGATTCACCGCGTCGAGGCGCGACAGCATGTCGAGCGCTGCGCGGCAGGCTCGGTCGGCGTGGTCCTCGACCGGCACCGGTGCACCCCAGAACGCCATCAGGCCGTCGCCCGTGAACTTGTCGAGGGTGCCGCCCGTCGCCATCACGCTCGCCGACAGCTCCGTCAGCAGCACGTTGAGTTCGGTGATGACCTCGGTCGCGCCCTTGTCCTCCGACCAGCTCGTGAACCCACGAATGTCGCAGAACAGCACGCTCAGCGCGTGCTGCTCGCCACCAAGCTCGATCTCCTGCATCGACTCGATGTTGTCGTCGACGATCCCTTCCGGCACATATCGACCAAACGTGTCCTTGAGCCGCTCGCCACGTCGCTTCTCGAGCTGCTGGCTGTTGGCGACCCACATCGCGCCGTACATCACCAGGAGCAGCAGCGGCAGCAGCACCACGAAGAGCAAGAAGTTCACGTCGATGTACGGCGTCAGCATCGCCGCAGCAGCGGTAGGCAGGAAGACGTTCGCCCCGATGGACGCCGAAGATCCCAGCAGGATTCGACTGGATCCCGGATCCGTCGCTTCCATTTCGATCACGACGAAGACGTCGAACATGAACTCGATGACCAGAGCCGTGAGGAACGCTGGCAGCAGCAGGACCGGTCCGAGCAGTCCGAGGCTGAGCACCTCATGAGCAAACAGCGCGCCGGCACCGAGCGAAATCCCGATTCCCGACAGGACGCTGACCCGCCAGAACCATCCACGCCAGCCGGTGTCGATCGGTGGCTGGCGGATCACGGCAACGGCGTTCGTGGCGACACCGAGCACCACAGCATCACTCGGCGCAAGCAGCAACGCGGCGAGCACGTACGGAATGCTGTCGAGCAGCACGAACGCATCACGGATGCCGACGCGGAGCGGAAATCGGGCGCAGGCAATCGCGGCGATCGAGAGCAGGACCAGGAATCCTGCTCGCTGGGAATCCCAGCTCAGGTCGCGAAGTTCCCAGCACGCCCATCCGAACAGCGCGAGTCCGGCCACGGTATAGAGCGCGGCCACCGAGAACAGCAGGCGCTGCACCGTCGTGCGAGTTGGATGTGAAGTCGCTTGTTCCACGTTCTCGTGCCCCGAAGGTTCACCCGCGTGTCTCTTCGGAATGGCACGTCGGACACCTGAGCCCCGCAGAACACTCGGGGCGAGACACTCCATGGTGTTAGCAAGTTGTAACTATTGCTCAAGGTCGGGAGGGAGGCAGCCGAAAAGAGGAAAGGGCAAGGACACGGGGGGATTGAGATGAAGGCATTTCGACGGATTACGACGCTGGCAATCTGCGGCGTCCTGCTGGGATCGACGATGAGCATCATGGGAGCGGCACCGGCGACGGCCCGGTTCAGCTCGTGCGATCAGAAGATCGCGTCCATGGAGAAGTGGGCCGCGAAGCAGTACGACCACGGGAAGCTGTCGACTGAGGAATACGAGAACATCCAGGCTGAGATCGCAGCTCATCGCCAGATCTGGGGCTGCTAGCAGCATCCAGCGATCACGAGCATTCGTCGGGGATCGGCTTTCAGCCGGTCCCCGACGTCGTATTCAAGCCATCTCGGCTCCTGGCCGATGTGCAGAGCACGGCCATGCCTCGACGACTCCACAACCTGCTGCTTCCCATCTTCGTGCTCGCGATCGCGATGTTCGGAGGATGGTTACTGACCAACCGCATCCACGAGAACGTTGATGTCGGATCCGGTTTCGGGGCGTGCTTTGCTCGCGACGGCAGTGCAAGCCAGATCGACTGCCTGTCGACCCGATTCGAAGCCGGCGCCAAGCAAGCAGTCAAAGGGCTGTCCGGCACGGAGCGCGATACCCGACTGCTTGCGTACGTTCGCGCGGCGGAGGAAGCCGCTGCTGACGACCCTCGGCTCGCGGGTACCTGCCATCCCGCGATGCACAAGCTCGGACGCGTGGAGGGAACCCGTGCGGCGAAGCTGGACAGTGCGCCTGCATTCCCCGTCGGGTCGTCGCAGCTCTGTACTGCGGGATATGTTCACGGACTGGCCGAGGGGTACCTGACCGGCACGCCGGATGCGGAAGTCGCGGCAGTGTTCCCCGCGCTTTGTCACGTGACCAAGGCTCGCGAGGGCTGCGCACATGGCGTGGGGCATGCGCTGCTTCGCGCGCGAGCGAATGAGCCCGCCAGAATCGCGGCCGACGGCGCAGCGATACGGTGTGCCGACCTTCCCGGCGAGTTCCCGACGAACTGCCTGAATGGCGTCTACATGGAACTTGCGATGCGAACGCAGCCAGCGTCCGTCGCCACGGCCGATTTCGTGAACGCGTGCCAGACCGAGGACGTCGAGCGATCCTTGTCCTGCTGGGGGTACCTGACGTTGAATCTCACGACCAACGATACGTCCATCGACAAAGCACCATCGTGGTGTGCTCGCGCCGAACTTCCAGGACAGTTCCCGTGCATCGAGCAGTACGGACGAGCGCTCGGCGTCGAAGGCGTTGCCAAGTGCACCGGAGTGTCCGACCCGCAGGTCCTCCGGGAGCGGTGCGTCGATGGCGCGGTCGGCCTTCAGGTCGGAAGCGGACACGTGTCCGAGCGCGAGGCGAATGCAGCGTGTGGCGCGGTCGATCAGAAGTCGCTTCGTTCGTACTGCTCTCGGGCCGTCGCTCGCTATGCGAAGGGCCGCGAAGCGGTCGAGCGCGCCTAGGGATAGGGGACCTGGGGCGTTGACGCGGTGCCGCTCGCTTCGATGCGTCGCGCGACGAGTTCGAGTCGATCGACCAGCGTGCGATCGCCGTACAGACGCGCTGATTCTTCCTCGTCGAGCAGCCCGAACGTGCTGGTGAGCCGAGCCAGGACGAACCTGTCGAGCGCGTAGATGCCGTCCAGACGTGCTCGGTCGACGGCATGCGCGATCCACCGCGCGAGCGTGTCGTCGACCTCCCGAAGCGAACACGCCAGGATCGCGAAGGAGTAGTCGGCGAACAACGTCTGACTCGATCGCACTGCGATCTCGAGGCTCTCCCATGCGGCGGATCGGGCGTCTTCGAGGCGGTTCTGCTCCAGATAGGCGATCGAGGAGCAGGCGAGCGCGAACATCAGGAGGATGGCTTCGCCCGTAGCCCGCACGCGCGGAATGAGGTCGTCGGCCCAAGCCGCAGCATCCGCAAATTGCTCCAGCTCCAGGGCGCATCGCATTCGGAAGGACTCGACGTGCGCCGAATACGTCCAGTACTCCAGCTCGGCAAGTCGATTCGCGCACTCCGTCAAGCCGATCAGGGTGACGGGATCGCGGGATTCGATGAGGCCAAGCGCCAGCAGGTTGGCTTCCATGTTCTCGACCCAGAAGTCATCGCCGAGTGATTCGAATGTCTCCTTGGCCTCCCGATACTTCTGCAGTGCTTCAGGTGCCTGTTCGAGGTCCATGAGCGCGAAGCCGATCTGCGCCGTTGCCAGCGCAGCAGTCCACGCGTCGCCGTGCGCACGGGCGTACTTTCGGACTTCTTCAGCTTCATCGATCACGCGTTCGAGAGCTACGTCCCCGTGGTTTCGCAGGCCCTCGACGTACCAGATCCACACCGTGCGGATGACGTGGTCGTCGTCGATCGCACGTGCGATCTCGAGAGACGCTCTCAGCAGGTCGGAGCCTCGAGCCGCATCGCCACGATAATGCGCCATCCGACCGGCCAGACCGAGGACCAGTGCGCGTCGAGTTTCGTCGAGGTCCGGCACCACGGCACGCAACCGCGCGCCGAGCTCGTCTCCTTCGAAGATGGACCCTCTGGTGTGCAGGTAACGATCCATCGCGATGAAGATGTCCGCGGCAAGCTCCGGAATTTCTTCGATCGCCCAGTCGAATGCGGCGTGCACGTTCGAACGTTCTTCGATGAGTCGACGCTCGGGAATCCGTGCATCCGCCGCGTGCAGATTCGACGCCTCGGCATGCTCCAGCATCCGGCGCGCGAAGCGATCGCGCTGGGCCGACCCGTTGGGATCGGCGGTGAGCATGCGCCGGCCGAACGCGGCGATGGTTTCCAACATGCGCCAACGCTCGTCGTGCCCATCGGTGCATACACGCACCGCAAGGCTGTGGGCCGTCAAGCGCGCGAGCATCGTGCGGGCCACGTCCGCGTCGGGGAGTCCTGCGACGTGCGCGAAGTCATCGGCAACGCAACCACCAGCGAAGAGTGACAGCGTTCGAAACGCGTGCCGTTCCTCCGAGTCGAGCAGGTCGTAGCTCCACGCGATGACGTTGTCGATCGATCGGTGCCGCTCAGGGTGTTCATCGGATCGGCTGGTGATGAACGCGAATGTACGATCGAGCTGCACCAGGATCTCACGTGGCGTGAGCAGGCGTGTTCGGGCGGCCGCAAGTTCGATGCCGAGCGGCAGGCCATCGACCTTTGCACAGATGCGATGCAGGTCGCGAACGGTGTCGTCGCCGGTCGGGACGACACCGTCGACGAGCTCGGCACGATCGTGAAACAATCGAACTGCATCGAGTCGTTCCAGCACGTCGACCCGCACCACCTCCGGGTCGTCGACGAGCGCGAAGGGTCCGAGCTGCACGATGTCCTCGTCGTCGACGCCGAGCGCAACGCGCGACGTGACGAGCAGTCGCGCGTTCGGGCAGGCATCTCGAATGCGAGCAACGAGCGACGCGCTCGGGGCAACCTGCTCGAAGTTGTCGAGCACGAGGCATATCGTACGCGTTCCGATCGCGTGAACGAGCGCGCTCACGGGATCATCGTCGGCAGAGGTGATTCCGAAGGCAGTCAGCAGCGTCGTGAGCACGTCATCGGTCGAGGTCGCCGGTGACAGGTCGATCCACGCGACGTCGTCCAGCTCATTGCTGAGCGCGAGTGACACCTCGGTTGCCAGTCGCGTTTTGCCGGTGCCGCCGGGCCCGACGATCGTCGTCAATCGGCACCCGTTGAGGAGGCGATCCCGCACCGCCGCATGCTCGATGACTCGTCCCACGAGCACGTGTCGTGGTACGGGTACGCGCGGAAGCGCCGGCCCTCGCCGCGCCGCGAAGTCGCGCTCCTGGGCCAGCAGGTCGCGTTCCAGCCGTCGAAAGCGGTCGACGTTCGACGTGTTGCCGCTGGCACGGGCCCGTGTCAGCGCAGCACGGCACTCCTCGAGCGCCTCCGCCTGGCGACCCGCGCCGTACAACGCTCGCACGAGCTGCCCGTGCAGCTCGTGATCGTCCGGTGATTCGCGCGTGAGCGGTCGAAGCTCGACAAGCGCCTGGTCGGAGCGACCTGTCCGAAGCCACGCCTCGATGCGAAGCATCATCGCCGTTCGCCGGTCGGCATCAAGAGCTCGCGCGTGTGCTCGCGCCCACGATTCACCGGCGAGCGTGCCGAGCGCTGCGCCTCCCCACCGGCCGAGCGCGACGTCGAGCAGCGCGGCAACGTCGGGCCATTGTTCGGACGCTGCGAGTCGCTGTGCCTGCTGCAGTTCACGTTCGAATGTGGCGTCGATGAACTCCCATTCCGAGCCCGGGAGTGCGTATCCGTTCATGTCGAGGTGAATGGCGGAACCGGAGCCCACCGCCGCTCGCAGCCGGCCGATGAGCACCTGAAGATTCTTGCGGGCAGCCACTCCGGAGTCGTCACCCCAGAGCTCCTGCACGAGCGCATCGGCGGATCGCGATGCGCCTCGGCGAATCGCGAGCGCGGCGAGCAGTTCCCGCTGCTTGCGCGACGTGATCGGTACGACGGTCTCGTCGACGACGACCGAGAGCTCGCCCAGGATCGAGATCGTTCGTGTCATGAGGAATCCTCGCCGCCCACGCCGTGGTTCGTGCGCATCAGCTGTACGCGGCCGTCGTCGTCGACGGACCGCGCGAGCTCACCTCGGTCGACCATTGCTTCCAGCTCGTCGAGCACATCAGCATCGGCAGTGTCTCCGGCGACGGCCGCCACGACGTCAGCGACGAGAAACCGAGGACCAAGCGTGCCGATGGTCTCGACGAGTGCCGACGGAGCCCGACCGGGATCGTCGCCCGCACCATCGGCTCGCACACCGAACTCCGCTGCGAGCGCCGTCAGGTCGTTTCCGGGCGCGAGCCCAAGATCGCGCCTGAGGATGAGGAGGGCTTCGTCGAGCGCGATCCGTGCGGCCTGCAGGTCACCCGCGCGCTGCAGCGCATGCACGAGCAGGACGCGCAGCGATTCCTGGTGGGGTTGATGTTCGACCAGCTGGCGGATCTGCGCGACGAGCGTGCGTGACGGATTCGTGGATACCCGCAGTGTGAGCAGGCGCTCCTGGGCGATGCGTCGCAGCTCCGACCAGCGACCGACACGAGGGCCACCCCAAGGTGCGGCCAGCTCAGGAGCAACGTCGCCTCGCCAGAGGGCGAGCGCGTCGGTGAGCGTGCCGATCGCCGTGGGGAATCCGTTGGGTTCGGACACCTGCCGGCCTGCTCCCTCCACGAGCCGCTCGAACGCAATGCCATCGATGGAGCATGCCTCTGTGTCGAGGCGATAGCCGGCTGGATCGGTCACGAGAGCTCGCGGCCCGAGCACGGTGCGCAGGCGACCGACGAGCACCTGCAGGTTCTTGGTCGCAGTCGTGGGCGGCGTCTCCCCCCACAGTGCGTCGACGAGTTGGTCGGGCGTGACGACCTGATCGGGTTGGACCGCGAGGCGCGCCAACAGCAGGCGTTGCTTGGCAGCGGGAATCGGCTGCTCGACGCCTCCGACCCGCACCAGAAGTGGGCCCAGCACGGCAATCTCGACAGGTGGGTTGTCTTCGGTCACGCGATCTTGAATCGATTACGGAAGGTACGGACAGTGGTAGCAACTGGAGCAGTTTACCGATGCTTTACCGCGCTTTGGCACCGTGGGTTGCGCGCGACCGTCGCGCCGCGCCCACGAAGGAGCTCTCCACATGCCGCTTCCTCACGCAGTCACGACAGCCGTCGATGCCGAGGCGATGCTCGATTCGATCGTCGGGTTCACGCAGGAGGACCTGCCGTTCGTGGCGCAGGTGGCGCAGTTCGCACGCGAGGCGGGCACGCTGGACGAGCGCGAGCGAGCGCTCGTGAGCCTCTATCGGCTCGGGCTCGAGCACCAGCAGCCGTATGTCACCGACCTGACGGATGAGCTGCTGTGCTGGGTCGAACGCGAGATCCGGGCCGCATCCTGATCACGCCGCTGCGGTGCGCAGCCGCAGCTCGATGACGCGCTTGGCTGCTTCGCGTACACGGGCTTCCGGCAGGTCACCTGAACGAACGGCATCCAGGATGCGCGCGCGGCACAGACGCGCCGTTTCGATCGTGCCGGTGAGCAGCATCAGGTCGATGCCCGCGGCGATGGACACCGGGCACGCACGCGGCACGGTGTCGCCCCACGCTTCGCGCAGGCCTCGAGCGTTCATGGAGTCGGTCATCGCCACCCCCTCGAAGCCGAGCTCGTCGCGCAGCAGGGTCGTGGAGATTCTCGGATCGAGCGTGCCTGGCAGCGTCGAGCCGAGCTCGCGATGGATGCCGTGCGAGACCATGATCGCCGACGTTCCGGCCTTGATCGCCGCTCGAAACGGCACGAGCTCTTCGCGTCGCAGCTCGGCCATCGATCGATCGACATAGGCGACGGCGTCGTCGCTGTTGGCGGTCGATGCACCAAATCCGGGGAAATGCTTCGCGGCGGCGGCGACCCCGCCCTCCTCCAGCCCGGCGACGGTCGGGGCGATGAAGCGAGCAACGGTCGCGGGATCCGTGCCGAAGGAACGGCCGGCCATGGTGCGATTGGGCGACTGGACGAGATCCGCCACGGGTCCGAGATCCATCGTGATGCCGAGCGCGCTGAGCGCCTCGCCGGTCGCACGCGCCTCCGTTCGCGCGAGCGCTACGTCCCCGGTCTCCGCAAGGCCCGGCTGGGTGTACTCCGGCGGCGCGAACGGAACGTTGCGAATCGATCCCCCCTCCTGGTCGACCGAGACGAGCAGCCCGGGTGGCAAGCCGGCGCGCGTGGCGGCGCCGGCGCGCGCCTTTCGGAGCGATCCAAGCAGCGCGCGCAGCTGCGGCTCGTCGACGACGCTCGGTCCGAACAGGATGATTCCGCCCACCTGCAGTCGCGCGACGGCGCGGAGTTCTTCCTCGCTGGCGGTCGGTCCCACCAGCTTGGTCATGACGAGTTCACCGACGAGCGTCTCGAGCGGCAGGTCGGCTGCCGGATCGGGCGCCGCCTCGTCTGCGTTCTCGACCGGCTCGTCCGAGGCTTCCGTGTCCGGCCGGTCGGTGGCCGCTTCGCGGGCCGGAGGCTCGGATTTCGACGTGTCGTCGTCGGTCGCGGCGCAGCCCGTCACGAGCAGGGCGAGAGTCAGGACGAGCGTCGCTATGAGCAGTGATGCGACCGCGGAACGGTCATGGCGGTGGTCGGCGCGATTGTGCTGCATGGCCGGCGAGTGTACCGACCGCCATGTGGCCAGCGAACGGCCTCCCCGTGTCGAAACCGCGCCCCCATACGTGCGCGATGAATCGGCAGGGGGAAATGCCGCATGACCGAGGTTGGGGGATACCGCACGCTGGCGCAGCTGGGCGCTGCGTCGCCGCGCCCTGTGCCGGCAGCCCCTTCGCAGCCGCAGTCGGCTCCGGCTGAACCGTATTTCCTGCCGCCACCACATGCCACGGTTCCGAGCGTTCGCCCCGACGGTCCGCCGGCACCACCGAGTTTTGCACCGGCCGCTCGCGGCGCGGACGAGCTGACCCCAACGTCGCCGATCCACCTCATCGATCCGGTGACGCGCGTCGACCATGGCTCCGACTCCGCCGGCACCGAGCGTTATGGATCGTGGACCGTTCCGTTCACGCCGATCTCGCTGCCGACCCCGACCAGGCTCGTGCGGAAGGGTGCGGAGCTGCTGCGCGACTGGCATCCGCGCGACCCGAAGATCCTCGTGTCGGGACGTCCGGGCACCGGCGAGAACCCCAACCCGTTCGGCGACCGTGATCCGTTCGCGCCATTCCGACTGGACCGCGAATCGCGACAACCCTCGTCGCCCGCTCGAGAGGGCGCTCCGACGCAGGACCCGGCAACCGTGCCACCAGCAGCAACGGCCCCTCAGGAGACTGACGGCAGCGAGCGATCCGATGCGGCCCGGATCGCGATGATGATCGGGCTGGGTGGCGGCTTCGCGCAGAATGCGATCGACGTCGTCCGTCTCATCAAGAAGTACCCGGAGGCCCTGCGAGCCGGCCAGTTCGATCCGAGCCTCGGCAAGCTCGGTCGCCTCCCGACGGCGGTCGGCCTGACGGCGCTGACCCGTCCGGACAACCGCATCCTCGATCCCACGTGGCGTGGACTTGCCGCAAGCCTCGAGACCGGTGGGCGCACGTTCGACAGGTTCGACGAGATCGCGATGAAGTCGTCGGTGCTGCTCGGCGCGAGCCTTGCCGCGATCCAGATCGGCTCGTCGATCCCGAACCTCGCTGACGCGCTCGGCAAGGACGGACCGTGGTACGAGAACCTCGCGCAGTCGACCTCGGGCCGCGCAGGCATGCTCCAGCTCGCCGGTGGCACGCTCGGCGCTGCGGTGTTCGCGACGGCGCTCAAGCAGACCGCAGGTCAGGCTGGCCCGGGGGTCGTCTCGAAGGTGCTCACGGCCGGCAGCGCCCCGATCATGGCGCGCCCGATCTGGGGACGCATCGGTCTGGCGACCGGCGCGGTCGTGATGGCCAACGAACTCGGTTTCCTCGACTGGCTCAACAAGGGCGAGACCCGCACCGTCGGGCAGGCGCTCGGCGAGGCCACGCACAAGACCCCCGTGCTCAACGATCCCGAGCTGCGGACAGCAGCGATTCTCGGTGCGGGTGGCATCGTCGGCTACAAGTCGCACCGTGCGGTCGCCGCTGCAGGCGGCCTGTCGGGCCTGGGCAAGGGACACATCATCGGGGGCGCGATCGTCGCCGGCCTGCTCGGAGCGCAGCTGCTGGGCGGCCTGGCAGGCATGAACAAGCCCCCGGAACAGGCGTCGCCGAGCTCGCGGCCCTGATTGCAGCGTCGATCGGGTACGCCCGCGA
This sequence comes from Gaiellales bacterium, assembly GCA_038212015.1. Taxonomy (GTDB): domain Bacteria; phylum Actinomycetota; class Thermoleophilia; order Gaiellales; family SKUG01; genus JAGQUL01. The sequence goes on from JBBQUY010000016.1 coordinate 50,125, forward strand.
CGCGATCGCATGCCGGAATGTAGGCGCGCCTACGGATCCCGATCGCGTCTCGTGGTGCCATGAGGTGGAACCCGACCCGAGGTATCCGACATGCAGCACACTCCCGCTCCCGTTTCCGCATCCACCATCAACGTGACCAACGTCGCCGCCGCGGTGATCGCCGGCGCGGTGACGGCGACCGCGATCTACGTGCTCGGCCGCGCCAGCGAGAACGCGACCCAGCATGCGGCGATGGTGCTGGGCGCGATGTCGTTGTCCGTGCTCGTGCTCTGGTTCGGGCTGCGCGACGAACGGGCCCTGCGGTCCTGGGCGATCGGCGGGATCGTCGCGACGCTCGCCCTCGGCATGCTCGTCGGCGGTGCGCTGTCGCAGCCGACGATGGTGAACGAGCAGGTCGTCATGGCCGGTCCGGTCGACGGCGCGATGATGGCCAAGGACGAGAACGGCGCCATGATGGCCAAGGATGAAGACGGCGCGATGATGGCCAAGGGCGATGATGGCGCGATGATGGCCAAGGACGCTCCCGCGGCCGCGCCGCCCGCCGAGAACGTGCTCGTCTCCTCGGGCTCGTTCGAGGCGATCGAGCATGCGGGTCGCGGCACGGCCTCGATCATTCGCACCGTGGACGGGAAGAACGTGCTGACGCTCACTGACTTCGAGACCGATGCCGGCCCGGACCTGGTCGTCATGCTCGTCCCGGGCAATCCTGCGAACGACGTGGACGTGGAGAACGCGAAGACCGTGCGGCTGGGCAAGCTCAAGGGCACGAGCGGCGACCAGCAGTACGTGCTGCCGGCCGACGTCGATCCCGCCGACTTTACGCACGCCTACGTCTGGTGCCGCGCATTCTCGGTCGGATTCACGCGCGCGCGACTGGCCTGAGCCGCACCCGCTTCCGTGCGTCGATAGGATGTTCGCTGTCCACCGTGCGAATTTCCGGGAGCGAGTGCCACCATGGCCGAAGAGTTCATCTACGTGATGCAGAACGTGACGAAGGTCTATCCGCCGTCGAACGAAGTCATCAAGGACATGTCGCTCCAGTTCTACCCCGGGGCCAAGATCGGCGTGATCGGCTACAACGGCGCCGGCAAGTCGACGCTGCTGCGGATCATGGCGGGCATCGACACCGACATCCGCGGTGACGCCTGGATCGCCAAGGACAAGACCGCCGGAATGCTCGAGCAGGAGCCGAAGCTCGACGAGACCAAGACGGTTCGCGAGAACGTCGAGGAGGGCCTGGCGCCGATGCGCGACGCGCTCGCCCGGTTCAACGAGGTCTCCAACGCGATGGCGGACCCGGACGCGGACTTCGACGCGCTGCTGACCGAGCAGGCCGACCTGCAGCAGTTCATCGACCACGGTGACGGCTGGAACCTCGACACGAAGATCGACGTCGCGATGAACGCTCTGCGCGTGCCGGACGGCGACCTGGAGGTCACGAACCTCTCCGGCGGCGAGCGCCGCCGCATCGCGCTCGCGCGACTGCTGCTGAGCGCGCCCGACATGCTGCTGCTGGACGAGCCCACCAACCACCTCGACGCCGAGAGCGTGCTCTGGCTCGAGCAGTACCTGGCCAAGTACCCGGGCACGATCATCGCGATCACCCATGATCGGTACTTCCTG
>JBBQUY010000017.1:0-50312 GCA_038212015.1 Gaiellales bacterium
GAGCGCGGGAGCGAGCACCGCGCGTCGAGTCGGGTCGGCAAGCCACTTTCGGGCAGCGGTGATCGGGTTCAGCAGCGCCGTCTCGTCTTCGACGACCGGGGTCCGCGATCCGACGAGTTCGAACGACAGGCGTGCGTCATCAGGCCGTTCGACCCTCGAGGTGAGGGTCCATGCGCCGATCGATGCGTTGCTCTTGGGCTGCATCCGGGTCGATGCTCCTTGTGGGGAGAGTTGCGTCCAATGCGCATGCCGGGGGGCTGCGCCTCTCCAACGTACGACGCCTTGCACGATCCGGCAAGCACCGATGCGCGATGATCAACGACTTGGGCCGAGCACGCCCTCGATGTCCTCCGGATCGCCGCCCTGCTCGACCAGGAACCGCGCGACGTTGTCGGGCCACGCGTAGTTCAGGTTGGTCGGATCGTTCTTCGCGTTCGGCGGCGCATAGCGCAGGTGGATCTCGCCCACCGTGGTGAGACCGTCATCGACGTAGCCCTCGCGGATGCCGAGCGTGACCGTGTCGATCGCGTGTGCCCAGTCCCGGAACGAGAACGGGCTCGTCGGGCAACCCCACCCCCACGCGTTGAACGGCGCGCACGTCTGGATCCCGAAATACGACTCCGCACCGGCGATCGCGACGATGAGCCGCGGGTCGACCTCGTGCTCCACGCCCGATTCGAGGAACGCGGCGCCCTCGCCGGCCAGCGGCGACCCCTTCGACTGCAGGTACTGGTCGATCGACTCGGCGCTCACCGACGGCCCACCCGACCCGAACCGCCACGATCCGAGCGTCGTGTCGCGGTCATCCGCGGTTGCCGAAGCACGCTGCAGCGCGCGCAGGCGACGATCACTGTCGAGCGCAACGGCCTGCGCCTTGGATGCGTCCTCCGTCACGCGCTCGAGCCTGGTGTCCGCCTGGGTGGATGCGAAGGCGGCTGCAGCTGATTCCTCCGCGAGCGGTCGCAGCGCCGCAACGTCCCCGCCCCGCAGCCCGAGCAGCGCGACCACGTCGTTCATGTACTCGAACCGTGCGACGAGCAGTGCACTCACTGCCGCAGTTTCCCGTTGCGTCGTTGCCGCGACGCCCAGCCGCTTCCGCGCTTCGGCGAGCGACGCTTCCGCTCGGGCACGGTCAGCCTCGAGCTGTGCAACGAGCTGCGGCGGCAGGCTCGTGGCGGCATGCGCGACGGGCGCGAGCAGGAGTGCCAGGACAACGAGGAGTGCGCTGGTGCGGATCACGATCGGGGGTCTACCCCATCGTGTTGAGCATGCGTGCAAGTCGCCCTGCCGAGCGCGGCAGGTACGTCGCCGAGCCGTCCATGTGGAACGCTCGGTCAGACGGATCCACGTTCACGCGATCGAGCAGCTCCGCCACATCGATCCCGCGCCCGCCATTGTCGACTTCGCCATCAACACAGTATGCGAGCAGCATCGCGAGCAGGCCGCCGCGATCCTCGCTCCACATGAAGAACTTCGGCAGCACCTTCTGGAGCACGCACGCGTCGGTCGCGGCGTGGATGACGTCGTCGCGGTCGCCGATCATGTCGCGAACGGTGCGCAGATACAGCGCGACGTCGTTGAGCACGCGGTAGCCGTAGTGCTGGTCGTGAGTGACGAGCAGCTCGTTGAGCCGCACGAACGGAGACAGGCTCGACGCCATCTCATGGCTGTCCGCCGCCTCGGACAGGCGCAGCGTGCCCAGGAAGTCAGGGGTCGTGGTGATGTGTCCGGCCAGCTCGAGCGGATCGTGCGCGTGCTCCGCCGCCGCTCCCGCGAGAAAGCCAGCGTAGTCGACCGCGCTGAATCCGATCGTGCTGGCACGGTCGACGACCTTCGGGCTCATGCCCATCGTCGTCTCGTCCAGGTTGAGCGTTCCCGTGAACACGACGTTCGTGGGGATCGCCAGGCGCTGCGGGATCTCGTACTCGATGCCGAGGTGGTCCATCCAGATGATCTGCCGCGCGTCCGCGCCGTGCAGGTGCAGGGCCTCCTGGCGAATCGTGCCGTCCTCGTCGGTCCGGCGCGACTCGAACGCCGACAGGAAGTCCGAGAAGTAATGCTCGATGCGTGCGATGTTCATCTCGTCGAGCACCACGAAGTACGGCGCGGGCGCGACGCCCGCCTCCTGCGCGGCCCGCTCCTCACGGGCGGCGCGCAGCAGCAGCTCGAGCACGGGCGTGCGCACATAGCGCTCGCGATTCACGTCCCAGTGGCCGAGCAGTGCCTCATGGTCGGTCCAGCTCGGGCGCACGCTCACGAACGCGTAGCGGTCCTCGGGCGGAACCTCGATCTGCTCCGCCTGCGGGCGGAACAGCGACACGCGATAGCGCTTGAACTCCTCCACGATCTCGAAGCGCAGGTAGTCACGCTCGCCGACGCCGGACTCCTCCATCGCCCGACGAACGTTCGACGGGACCTGGATCGTCAGGTGCTTGGTGCCGCCATGCACGAGGTTCGTCGCTCGGAAGGTCATGTCGCCGTGGGCGCCGAGCAGGTTCGTGATCGTGGCGGTGAACGTCTCCGTCACCCCGGCCGGGACGTTGAAGTAGTCGAGCTGGTCGCGGCCGGGAGTCAGCGTGCCGCTGCGCAGCGTGACGCGGTCGATCGGCAGGTAGAACTCATGGTCGCTGTCTTCAGGCTGCTCCCATCGAGTGGCGAGCGTGCCTGGCGTGCGCGCGAAGTACTCGGCCGTCAGCAGCGCGAGCTTGGTCTTGCCCGTGCCGCTGATGCCGGTGAAGAGTGCGAAGGGCTTGGTGCGCAGCGCCACCAGGTAGCGCGTCACGAGCTCCTTCGGGAAGTGGAAGCCCCGGTCGGCAACGTAGGTGAACAGGTCACTGCCCGCAGCTGCCGGCGATGCCGCAGTCGTGTGGCTCGCGGCCCTCGTCGTCGCCGGCGCGCCTGCGCGCGTCGGCATTGCTACTACCTTGCGGTCGCCCGTCGTTCGTTCCACGATCGTCTGCGCGACAATGCTTCGCCCGAGCGGATTCATCTGGGCCATGCCCCGATCCCCCTGTCGTCTCGTCCCCACCGGCTCGAACCCGGCGCATCTGGAACCATGCGCCGGACCGTCCCTATCTCGCCGTCAGGAACGAACGCGGATTTCGAGGTGTATCGGCAGTTCTCGTCTCAAAGTGAAGGTGCGGACCGGTGCAATTGCCCGTGCAGCCCACCAGGCCGATCGAATCGAGCTGCGACACCGCGCTGCCCACTGCGAAGCCGCCGAATCGCGACAGATGCGCGTAGTAGGTGCGCACGCCGTTGGGGTGCTCGATGATCACGAGGTTGCCGTAGCCGCCGAGCTGGCCCACGAACGACACGGTCCCGGGCGCCGCCGGATGGACCGGCGTGCCGGCCGGCACGGCGATGTCGATCCCCGTGTGGGGGCGACCGTCGCGCAGACCGAATTCGGACGTCACCACGCCACCGACGGGCCACTGCCAGGCACCGACGATGGGTGACGGGCCGACGACGGGCGGAGTCGGCGTGGGGTCAGGTGACGGATTCGGCGCGGGTGGGCGCGGCGTGCGCGTGCTGCCGCGCTTGGGGATGACGACGCTCGTGCGGGCGGTCGCGACGTTTCCTGCTCCGTCGACGAGCTGCACCCGCAGCGTCACCGTGCGTCCGCGATTGGCGGGACGCAGGCCGAGCCGGAGCCCGTCGACGACGACGGTATGGGATCCTGGTTCGACCGGGGTGCGCACCATGCGGCGGCCGAACCGCGTGATCACTGCCGCTCGCTCGTTGGACGTGATCGCAAGCGGGATGCGGATGCGCGCGCCCGAATCGATGCGCGCGGTGACGGTGCGCGGCGCGGTCAGCGACGGGGTGACGCGATCGACGCTCACCGGGACGCGCATCGAATCCGTGGGACGACCACCACCGGCGGCGGCGACGACGAGCGAGTAGTCACCGTCCGGAGCGAGCTGTCCGTCACCGTGGCGACCGTCCCACGCCAGCGAATTTCGGCCTGCGCGCATGCGGCTCGTGGTGAGCGTTCGCACCACGCGGCCGCTCGAGTCGACGATCGCGGCCGAGACCGACGCGAATGCGCTCAGCTGGAACTGGACGCCGGTGCGGCTCGCGCGTCCCTTGGCGCCGACCGAAGTGCGACTGAGCTGCACGCCGGTCAGGACGACGTCGGAGCGTTGGATCGTGACGGTCGTGGCACGCGCGCCGGCGATCGCGACGGTGCCACCCATCGCGGCGGCGCCCGGCGCGCCGTTCGCTGACGTGGCGACGGGACGAGCATCGACGCGGAGGCCGTACGTTCCGGGTGGCAGCACGCGACCTGCGGCGTTGCGACCATCCCACGTTGCGTGATGGGTGCCGGCATCACGGATGCCCACCCGCGTGGACTTGACGATGCGTCCGCGCTGGTTCACGACGCGGATGACGACGAAGCTGCGGACCTTCAGGTCGTACGCAAGCACCGTGGAATCGGAGTGGCCGTCCCAGTCAGGCACGAAGCCTGCGGGGGAAGCACTCGCGCGCGACACGGCAGACTGTGCGACTGCCGCGGACACGAGGGTCAGGCTGGCGATGCAGCTCGCGGTGATCGCGAGCGCGCACAGGAGCATCGTGCGCTGGGGCGCATGCCGTGCGTTGTGGGGAGCATCCATCGTCCGTGACCGTGCCGTTCGTCACGCCGGCCGTTCCGTGGCCAGCGGTCTCCGGGCACTGCGCCCGGGAACGGATCAGTCATCGGACGACGAACCCTCGACCATGAGTCGAGGTTCGGAAGAGTCGACGGACGCACCATCGGCGCCGGTCACGCCGGGGATCTTCGGCCCCAGGATCGGCGCGGCATCGTCGTCATCGCCACCATCGTCGTCATGCAGGCGCACGTACCACGCGATCGACGTGAGCACGACGGCGACGCTGACCGCGATGAGCCGCTCGACCCACTTCTGCGGTACCACGTCGTGCACCCAGTCGCGTGTCGCCGGATCGACGAGCATGAGTTCGACGCCCACATAGGCAATGAGTGCAGCGCCGATCCACACGATGATCGGGAAGCGATCGATGATGCGCAGCAGCAGCGTCGCCCCGCCCATGATGATCGGGATCGACAGCAGCAGCCCGAAGACCACGAGCCAGACATCGTTGCGCGCGATCGCGGCGACGGCGAGCACGTTGTCGACGCTCATCACCACGTCCGCGATGAGGATCGTCTGGATCGCGCCGCGCATGGTCGTGGCGGTGTCGAGACCCTCGTGGTCGTGCTCCTCCTCCACCGCGAGCTGCCACGCGATCCACAGCAGCAGCGCGCCACCGATCAGCTGCACGAACGGCAGTTCCTGATGCAGCAGGTACACCGCGGCGATCGTGAGCACCGTGCGCAGCGTGATCGCCGCCATCGCGCCCCAGAACACGGCCTTGCGACGCAGATGCGTGGGCAGGTTGCGGGCAGCGAGCGCGATGACGACCGCATTGTCGCCGGCGAGCACGAGGTCGGCGAGCACGACCCCGACGAGGGCCACGAAGAACTCGGCACTCAGTTCGGGGAGCACGGGCTGCTCAGCCTTCCTCGGCGCGAGCCTTGAGCCCTTCCAGGGCTGCTGCGGTGATGTGCTTGGCGGCGCGCTTGAGCAGGAAGCCCGGAACGGGGAAACCGGGGTCGATCGCCAGGTCGTAGGTGACCGTGGTGCCGCCCGCGTCGTTGATGGCGAACTCGTAGGAGCCCTCGATCAGTTTGACGTCGCCGCCGGGCCGGCTCGTCCACGACATGCGCTCGACGCCGTCGTACTCGTAGTCGAGGGTGTACGTGACTTCCTTGATCGTCACGTCCACCGTCATCGTCGACGCCGTCGGTCGACCCTTGGAATCGGTGGCGAGCACCTCGACGCCCTTCACGTCAGACAGCCAGTCCGGATACGACTCGAGGTCCGAGACGATGTCCATGAGGTCCGACGCGGTGGCGTCGATGTCGATGCTGGAGGTGCCGTGATGTGCCATGCGTGCGATCCTAGACGGCGCGAACTGCTCGCGCGCACGAATCGTCATGCTGGCCCGACGACCCACACAGGATCGCCCGTCACCAGCCCCAGCGGGCGTGACGGTTCGAGCACTCGCCGTGGCACGGCGCCGAGGGCGAGCGCCATGTCGAGGTCGCTCGTGCCGAGCTTCGCGAGCACGTCGACGGCTGCGTCGAGCAGCGATGCCGATCCCGCGAGGTTGCCGTGGGGATCCCGGAGGGCGACCCCGTCGTGCGTGACCGTGGTGCCAGCCCATTCGTAGCTGCCCGGTTCCAGACCCGCGAACGGCGAGGCATCGCTGATGGCAACCCACCCGCCCCGACCGCATGCCGCGATCGTCATCGCGATCGTGCCCGGGTGCAGGTGGACGCCGTCGCAGATCAGCTCGCACGTGACGCGGGAGTCGGCGAGCACCGCGGCGACGACGCCCGGGTCGCGATGGGCGACGGGGCGCATCGCGTTCCAGGCGTGCGTCGCGAGCGTGGCACCGGCATCGATCGCGGCGCATGCCTGCTCCCAGGTCGCGTCCGTATGCGCAAGCGAGGTGACGACGCCGAGCTCGGATGCGCGGGCGATGAGATCGAGGGCACCCGGCAGTTCGGGCGCCACGTCGACGATGAGCAGCGGCGTTCCGGCTTCGCGAGCCGCGGCGTGCAGCTCCTCGAGCAGTTCGACGTCCGGCGTGTGGAACGTCTCGGGCGGCCACACACCTGCCCGCGCCGGGTTGAGGAACAGCCCCTCGATGCGAAGCCCGTGACACCACGTGTGCGGGCCGCGCGCCGAGATCGCGTGTGCCGCCTCGACGAGGTGCTCGACGGGATCGGCGGGGGGCCGTAGCGGAATCGGGAGCGTGGCGATCCACTCGTAGGGTGTCGACGTCGTGTCGGCCCAGCCGAGGTCGTCCACGAACGCGCGAAGCGCACCATCGATCTCGGCCGGTCCATCCTGCGGTGGCACCACGAGACCGAACGCACCGTGGAAATGGAGATCCAGCGGTGCGGGAACGACGAGCCGATCGCCGAGGTCGGTCACGTCGGCATCGAGCGGCGCGTCGGGCGGATGCACGTCCACGATGCGGTGCATCGGACCGTCCACCAGCACCAGTTCGACGACCGCGTCGGTCGGGACGCCGTCGAGCACGACGCGGCTGGAACGCACGTGTAGGTTGCTGGTGTCCGTGGGCAGCATCCCAGCGAATGTACACCAGCGAGCGAGGATTGCACGTGGAAGACGCCGAGCGCCCGGTCGGGCTCGCCATCATCGGAGCGGGCCTGATGGGCTCCCAGCACGCCGCGAGCGCGAGCGCATGCCGCGACGTGCACCTGGTCGGTACCTGGGGCGCCGACGCCGATCAGGCAGCGCAGCTCGCGCAGCGAACCGGCTGCGAACGCTTCTCCAGCTACGAACAGGTCCTCGACGACCCGCGCGTCGAAGCCGTGCTCATCGCGACGCCGACGAGCACCCACGACGAGCTCGCGCTGATCGCGATGGCGGCCGGTCGGCACGCCTTCGTCGAGAAGCCCGTGACCCGAACCCTGGAAGACGCGCTCACGCTCAGGCGAGTGGCGCGCGCCTCGGGCCTCGTGCTGGGCGTCGGACACGTGATCCGCTACTTCCCCGAATACCGCGCCATCCGCGACGCGCTCGAGCGCGGGGACGTCGGCACGCCGGCCGTCGCCACGTTCGGGCGTCGCTGCCAGCAGCCGGACTGGGCTCCGGATCGCTGGCACACCGACATGTCGCGCTCCGGTGGCGTGGCCGTCGACATGCTCATTCACGACGTCGACCTGGTGCGCTGGTACTTCGGCGAGCCGACGGAGGTGTACGCACGGGTCGTCGGCAGCGACCGCCACGAGGGGCTCGACTACGCACTCGCGACGCTCACCGTGCCGGACGGGCCGATCTGCCACCTGCACGGCTCGTGGGCCGAACCCGAGGGCTTCAGCCAGTCGGCCGAGGTCTGTGGCTCCGACGGCATGCTCAGCTACGACTCCCGCGGGCGCGATGAGTTCTCGTTCATGGCGCATGCCACGCATGACTCCGCGACCGCGCTGCCGCCGCCACCGCCCGGCGAGCAGGACCCGTTCGGTCGCCAGCTCGTCGATTTCGCGCGCGCCATCCGCGGCGGCGCACCGCTCCCCGGCGACATCGACTGGGCGATCGGCTCGCTGCGAATCGCGCTCGCGATGCTCGAGTCCAACGACCAGCGCGACGTCGTCCCGCTGGAACCGCTGCACGAGCTCTTCGCGCGCGAGGACGCCGCGATGGCCACGATTGCGGGAGGCGTCGCATGAAGGTCGGCATCCTCGGAACCCGCCATGTCCATGCCGACGGCCTCGCCGAGTGCGTCGCGAACTGCGGCGGCACGCTCGTCGGCGCCACCGAGCGCGACGCCGACGCGCGCGCGGCCTGGACGCGTACGGAGCTCGTCGATCGTGACGAGCTGCTGGAGCGCGCGGACGCGATCATCGTGGCCGGCACCAATCGCGAACGGGTCGACGATGTCGTCGCCGCGACGAGCGCCGGTCTGCCGACGCTTGCGGAAAAGCCCGTCGCGGCCGATGCCGACGAGCTCGCGCGGCTGCTCGACGAGGCCGATCCGGCACTCGTGATGGTCGCGCTTCCGGTTCGTTTCGCCGCATCGCTGCGACGCGCTCGCACCGCGATCGCCGCAGGCGCGATCGGCACTCCGCTCGCGGCACGCGGCACCAACCATGGTCAGTTCCCTGGCGGCTGGTTCGGACGCCGCGCGGATGCCGGCGGCGGCGCACTGCAGGATCATGTCGTGCACCTGTCCGATGCGCTCTGCTGGCTGCTCGACGATCGCATCACACGCGCGTACGCGCGCGCGAGCCAGGTGATGCACCCCGACAACGACGTCGAGGATTGCGGCGTGGTCACGCTCGACTTCGAATCAGGGTTCTTCGCGAGCATCGACTCGTCCTGGTCCCGCCCGGCGTCGTTCCCGACCTGGGGCGACGTCTGGCTCGAACTCGTCGGCACCGCGGGCCGCATCCGCATCGACCCGATGGCGACCCACCTCGACCTGTACAGCGATTCGGCCGCGAAGCTGCAGCACGTGGGCTACTCCGACGACGACATGACGGCCGCGATGGTGCGTGCATTCCTCGAGTTCGCGCGCGAACGTCCGACGACGTCGCCCGTATCCTTCGCGGAGGGCGTCCATGCGAGCGACGTCGTGCTCGCCGCATACGCTTCCGTCGACAGCGGCCGACCAGAACCCGTCACCACGCGCTGACGCATCCCGACCAGAACACCGGAGCACCGCATGACCACCACCCCTACCGTCACCCTCCCGGACCTCGACATCGACACCATTCTCGCTCGACTGGCGAAGCTCACCGTCGAGCACGCCGCGAACGTGCAGCCGGGCCAGACGGTGATCGTCGGCTCCGAGCTCGGCAAGGAAACGCTCACCCGAGCGGTCGTCGCGGCCGCGTATCGCGCCGGTGCCGGTTTCGTCGAGGTCAACTACGACGACCCGCACGTGTGGCATGCGCGGGTCGCGAACGCCGATCCGGACACGCTCGAGCAGTTCCCCGACTGGTACGGGAAGCGCCTGCTCGCGATCGGGGAGGCGAAGGCCGCGCGCATCGCATTCAGCGGCGCGACCGAGCCGCACATCATGGACGACCTCGATCCCGCGCTCGTGGGCCGCGAGCAGCACGCCGCACGCACGGAAGCGATGCAGCTCGTCAACGACCGCTCCAACAACTGGACGATCGCGCCGTGCCCGACGCCGGGCTGGGCGAAGCTCGTGCATCCGGACCTCGATCCCGACGAGGCACTGCTGCGACTCTGGCGCGAGATCGCGTACGTGTGCCGGCTCGACGCCGATGATCCGGTCGCCGCCTGGGGCGAGCGCATGGAGCAGCTCGGCGCGGCAGCCGGCGCCCTCAACGCGGCGCGATTCGACGCGATCCGGCTGTCGGGGCCCGGCACCGACCTCACGGTCGGACTGCTGCCGAACTCGACGTGGATCCACGCCGACGGCGAGACGGCATGGGGATCGCGACACATGCCGAACCTGCCGAGCGAGGAGGTGTTCGTCACGCCGGATCCGCTCCGAGCCGACGGCGTCGTGCGTTCGACCAAGCCGCTCTTCACCAACGGTGCGCTCATCGAGGGCCTCGAGGTCGAGTTCCGGGACGGTCGCGCGGTGCGCATCGACGCCGATCGCAACGCCGACGTGCTGCGTGCGCAGGCGGCGAAGGATGATGGCGCATCACGGCTCGGCGAGCTCGCGCTCGTCGACGGCCAGGGTCGCATCGGTGCGACCGACACCGTGTTCTTCGACACGCTGCTCGACGAGAACGCCGCGAGCCACATCGCGCTCGGGGCGGGCTATGCGATCGCGGCCGGCGACGATGCGGCGCGCGCCAACATGAGCACGATCCACATCGATTTCATGATCGGCAGCCCCGAGGTCGACGTGTTCGGCGTCGCGGCCGACGGCACCGAGGTACCCGTGCTCATCGGCGGCAACTGGCAGATCTGAGCGTCAGCCGGAGCCGACGGGCGCCCCGATCCGGCCATCGAAGCGATTCGTGATCGGCATCCGCCGGTCGCGTCCGAACGCCTTGCTCGTCACGCGCACGCCGGGCGGCGCCTGACGGCGCTTGTACTCGGCTCGATCAAGCATCCCCTGGATGCGTGCGACGAGCTCGGCATCGAATCCCGCCTCGATCGCTTCCTCGACCCCGCGGTCGTGATCGACGAGCAGCTCGAGCACGGCATCGAGCGTGTCGTAGTCGGGCAGCGAGTCGCTGTCGCGCTGGTCCGGGCGCAGCTCCGCGGTCGGCGGACGCTCGATCACGCTCGGTGGAATGACCGGCTCTTCGCCGGCGGCGGCTGCAACCTCGTTGCGCCATCGGGCGAGTCGGAACACGCGGGTCTTGGGCACGTCCTTGATGGGTGCGTAGCCGCCGTTCATGTCGCCGTACAGCGTCGCGTAGCCGACGGAGTACTCGCTCTTGTTGCCGGTGGCGAGCACGAGGTGTCCGTGCTTGTTGGAAAGCGCCATCAGCAACGTGCCGCGCACGCGCGCCTGCAGGTTCTCCTCCGTCACGTCTCGGGGCGCGCCAGCGAACGGGCCGGCAAGGGTCGCTTCGAACGCCTGCACGATCGGCTCGATCGGCAGCTCGAGGATCGACGCGCCGAGCCGCTCGGCCTGCAGGTGCGCATCGCCACGGGTCGCCTCCGCGGAGAACCGGGACGGCATCGTCACGGCATGCACGCGGTCCGCGCCGAGCGCATCGACCGCAAGCGCCAGTACGAGTGCACTGTCAATGCCGCCTGAGAGGCCGAGCACGATGCTCGAGAATCCGTTCTTGCGCACATAGTCCGCGAGGCCGAGCGTCAGTCCTGCCCATGCTTCTGCATTCACGTCGGGGTGCGTGACGCCGTGGGCCGGCGCGAACGAACCGCTACACGCGACGTCCGCGAGCACGAGGTCCTCGGCGAACTGGGCGCCACGAGCGACGATCGTGCCGTCAGGAGCGGCGACGAGCGAGTGTCCATCGAAGACCAGCTCGTCCTGCCCTGCCACCTGGTTGACGAGCGCGAACCACACGTTCGATTCGCGAGCGCGGTCGCTCACGACGACCTCGCGATCGTGCGCACGACCGATCCGCCACGGCGATGCGGACAGGTTGACGACGACCGTCGCCCCTCGCCCTGCCGCCTGCACGACCGGTCCATGTTCGACCCATGCGTCCTCGCAGATCGTGATGCCGACCTGCACGGGGTCGCCGGACGCGACGGGCACGTCGACCACGAGCGCCTCATCGTCGGCCGTGAACCATCGCTGCTCGTCGAAGACCGCGTAGTTGGGCAGGTGCTGCTTGCGGTACGTCGCGATGATGTCGCCGCCACGTACCACGGCCGCTGCGTTGTACAGCGCGTCGCCGTCTCGCTCGGGAAATCCGATCACGCACGTGATCGGCAGCTCGGGCGCGATCCGCTCCAGTGCCCGGCGGCAGCGATCCACGAAGTGCGGCTTGAGCCAGAGGTCCTCGGCCGGATATCCGGAGATCACCTGCTCCGGGAAGACCGCGAGATCGGCGCCCGCATCACGAGCGCGCCGGGCTGCGTCGAGGACGAGGTCGGCGTTCGCGTCGACCGCACCGACGGTCGGATTGAGCTGGCACAGGGCGATCCGCATGCCGAGAGACTATCCCGCGCCGTTCACGCGCCGAAAGTTCATCGACGAAAGTCGCACGTGGTGTCACCTACGTCGATGAATTCCTGATGCAGCGTGCGCCCGGAGAAATGCATCGACGAAACTGCGACATGGTGCACGCTTCGTCGATCAGGTTTCCTTCGCGGTCACGCGTGCGGAACCGGTGCTCCGAACGGCACGGCGTGCAACAGCTTGTGCAGGTGACCGGTCGGGCCGGGCAGGGATGCGTACAGCCGAAGCTCGGGCGAGACCCACGTGGCGGAGGGTGCGAGCAGACGCAGTTCCTCGATCGCGCGCGACATCGACTGCTGAGTTCGCGTGCGCAGCAGCGTCACGTGCGGATGCCACGGTCGACGATCCACGTGCGGCGCATACGCCTGCACGGCGTTGACGAACGAGTCGCGCACGGCATCGAGCACGGCGAGCAGGTCGAGCGAGACCTCCAGGGTGAGCGCGCGGCCGCCACCCAGCAGCGTCGGCTCGCCGAGCGAGCACGCCGTCGGACCGGGAACCGCGAAGGCTGCGCTGTCGAGCGCGCTGGCAACAGCGGGAACGTACTCCTCCGCCACGTCGCCCAGGAACGACCACGTCACGTGCAGTTCGCCGACCGGAACGGCAGTGGCTCCGCTCGTGCGACCCGCGAGCGCCTCGCTGATGTCGGCGAGCGCGCTCGCGTGCTCGCGAGGCACGTGCAGTGCAGCGAACAGGCGCAGCTGCACGCCGCCTCCAGATGCCGTCCTCCGTGTCCCGTCCGCCATGCCGGCATTACAGCAGGTCTGGTCGATGCCGAAAAGATTCCGCGCTGGAATGTCGCAGATCCGCTCACGCGGGTAGCCTGTCGCCATGACGACTTCCTCGACGCCAGACCACATGGGTACGCCGACGCCGGGCCGCCACGACGGACGCGTCGCCGTGATCACGGGCGCGAGCCGGGGCATCGGTCGATCCGTCGCGCGTCGCCTTGCCGCCGAGGGCGCTGCGGTGGTGGTCGCCGCCAAGTCCGTCGAACCGCATCCGACGCTGCCCGGCACGATCGTCGACTGCGTCGAGGCGATTCGCGCTGACGGCGGCACCGCCAGCTGGTTCCAGCTCGACGTGCGCGATGCGGACAGCGTCGAGGCGATGATCCAGCACGCCAAGGACGAGCACGGTCGGATCGACTACCTGTTCAACAACGCCGGTGCGATCTTCCTCGCGCCCGTGATCGCCGTGCCGCCGAAGCGGTTCGACCTCATGTACCAGGTCAACGTCCGCGCAGCGCACGCGACGGCGCACTACGCCCTGCCGCACATGGTCGACCAGAAGTTCGGCCACGTCCTCAACTTCTCGCCGCCGCTCCACACCGATCCGTCGCCCGGCATGGCGCCGTACATGGTCACCAAGCTCGGCATGACCCGGATCGCGATGTCGATCGCCGAGGAGCACAAGTTCGACAACATCGCGGCCAACACGATCTGGCCGGTCACGATGATCGACACCGCCGCCGTACGCGTGAACGCGATGGGCGACGAGTCGCAGTACCGCACACCCGAGATCATCGCCGACGCCGTGAGCGAGCTGTTCTCGCGCGATCCGGGCGAGTGCACCGGCAACCAGTTCACCGACGAGGACATCCTGCGCGAGGCCGGCTGGTCCGACCAGGACCTCGACCGCTACTGGGTGACCGGCCACGCCCCCGAGCACCTCGTCACGATCGTCGGCGAGGGCTCGATGATGCGTTAGCTATCCGCTGACCGCGAGGTCGGAGTCTGTGGCTGCGGCAATCGCGGTCGACGTTCGTGCATGCGCCGCGCATCGGGCGAGCAGGAATGCGTTGAGCACGAACATCACGACGACGCCCTCGACCAGCGCTGCCGCGCCGAACATCGCGAGGGCGGTGGCGGCGACAGCGGTCGTCAGCCCCTGGGCACCCTGGAACGTCATGAAGTAGAGCGACGTGACACGCCCCATGTGGGTCGACGCGACCCGCTGCTGCTGGATCGTCGACATCGCAATCGACAGCGCGGAATTTGTCAGGCCCACGAGAACGAACGCGGCGTGAAGGCGGAACGCGCCGGGCGAACCGAGCAGCATGAGGGTGCCGATCACGAACGGTGGGAGCCCGGCGACCAGCAACGCCGCTGGTGGCACGCGATTGCCGATTCGTGCGACCAGAACCGAACCGACGAGCGAGGATCCGCCCATCACCGCGATGACGGTCGCCCAGGTGGTCGCCGGCATCTGCAGGTGGTCGGTGATCCATGGAATCACCCCGACGAGCAGGAGTCCGTTTCCAGTACCGTTCGCGAGCTGGGAGTAGAGGGACCAGCGCACATAGGGATCACGACGAGCAACGCCCAGGCCGCCGGCGAGGTCGATGGCGACCGACTGGATCGCAGCACGCGCCGTATCCGGCGATTCGGAGTTGAGCTCGCGCGCCGGTCGCGTGACGTCGTGGGGAAGGCGCATGCCGAGCAGCAGCACGAACGAAACTGCGAAGGTGGCGATGTCGATCGCGACGACCGCCCCGAATCCTCCGATGCCGTAGATCAACGCGCCCAGCAACGGACCGACGAGGTTCGCGGCCGACATCCCGCCGATCTGGATCGCAGTGCCCTGGGCGCGCACGTCATCGGTGAGCACGTCCCGTCGCAGTGCCGGACCCGCTGACGAGAAGAGCGAGCCGGCGAGCGTCTGCAGCATCGACAGCACCGGAAGCAGCAGCCAGTGCTCGCCAAGCACCGCGGCGAGCATCGCGGTGGTGACCACGATCGCCACGAGGTCGCCGGCGAGCATGACTTGGCGACGGTCGAAGGTGTCGGCGATCAGCCCCCCGAATGGGAGGGCGACGATCATGCCGATCGATCCACCCGTCATGACGAGGCCGAACGTCGCGGCTGATCCCGTGGCCTCCCATGCAACCAGCGGGAGTACGATGAAGGTCATGAGCGATCCGGTCACTGACAGTGTCGATGCGGCGACGAGTCGACGGAACGCCGGGATCTGGAGCGAGGCAGGCAGCACGCCAGCATCGTCGCGCTCCCTTACGCGCGTGTGAAGACCATCCGAGCCATCGTGGCCGTCACCGCCCCCGGGTCAGCCGGACTGGGTGTCGATCCCGGCGCGCTCGACGTGCCACGGCTCATGCGACATCGGGAAGACGAGACCGTGGCGCGGCGCGAGACGGTGCGCGAGCTTGAGGTCGCCCTTGAGGTCGGCGGCGAGCCCGCGCACGTGGTTGGAACAGCCCGGCGGGGCGGCCCAGGTCTTCGCCTTCGTCCAGCCGCCGCGCTGGCGCTTGGCCTTCTTCCAGATGCGCAGCGAGTCCTCGTAGCTGCGCCAGCCTTCCTCGACACGCAGGGTGCCACCGTGGCGACGCACGTCGCGAATGAGGGCGCCGAGATCGGTCCGGAAGCTCGGCGTATAGCGCTGCGGAATCTTCCAGACCTGCTTCATGCCGGGCAGTGGATAGGACGGGGTCGTGATGCGACGGATGTATTCGCGCGTCTCGGCGTAGGGCGGAACCCCGCCGTACTGCTGCACGGCACCCGGGCCGGCGTTGTAGGCCGCCAGTGCGAGTCGATACGAGCCGAGCTGCTTCTCGTACCGCGCCATGTTCTGCGCCGCGGCGCGGAGCGCATCGCCGGGGATCCACGGATCGACGCCCCAGCTGCGTGCCGTGGCAGGCATGATCTGCGCGATGCCGATCGCGCCGGCGTAGCTGCGGGCGCAGGGCTGCATGCCGCTTTCGGCGGCCATCTGTCGCACGAAGAGCATCGGTCGCCTGATGCCCGCCCGCTTCGCCTCGCGCAGGGCGATCTTGCGGAAGTCGATCTGCTTCAGGTTCGGGCGCACGCGCACGCCGGTCGCCTTGTCGGCGAGCACGGCCTGGACCAGGTCGCGGTCTTCCTGTGCGTCACCTGATTCCAGGACGACGATCGTGTCGAGCTCGAGCTGCGTGCGCAGCTTGAGCTCGACCCACTCCTGAGACGCGGCGTTGCCGCCCGCGACGCCCGGCAGTCCCGCGGCGAGCAGCGCCGCGAATCCCATCGCAGCGACGAGCGCGATGCCCGCGCGATGTCCGCTCGGGAAGTCACGAAAATGTGGTCGTCGGGGATGTGGCCAGCGTGACATCGCGCGATCCGGCGTCAGACCTGGATGCCGCGCGCGGCGAGCAGCACCTGCACGAGCGGGGGTGCCGCCAGCAGCACCGCGACCGCGGCGGCCAGCAAGATGAAGGCGATCTCATAGGCGCTGCGGTGGTATCGCTGCTCGGCCATCGACACGAGCCGATCGCGCAGCAGTTCCTTGGCGATGTCGCGCCGTCGCAGCAGGTCGTAGTCGACCGCGGGAAGGTCGCCATGGATGGCAGGTCCGCGACCCGCATTGTCCTCGTGCGTATCAACGGCATACGCGCTGGCAGCCGGGACACGCTCGGTCGGATCGAACCGCTCCGGCGGCGACACGAGGCGCGTGGGCATCGGCTCCACGTGCAGCGCCTGCTCCACGACCGTCGCCGCTTCCGCCGGCTCGAACGAGCCGCCGCCATCGTCGACGAGCGCTTCATTCCACACGGGGACGAGGTTCGACACGGATGACGTTGACTGCGAGCGCGAGGGATCCATGGCTCCAAGGTAGGCCGCAATTCGACCACGGTCAATCGTCTATCTGACGTGTTTCCGATGTCGAATCGTCAAAACGGCCGCGGCGCGGCCGCTTTGGTCAGCCTTCGGTGCGCAGCTGCTGCCAGCGCATGCGCGCCTCGGAGATGCGCCGGGCTCGCGCAACCGACCGCTCGATGGCCGCCTGCAGCTTCGGGGCGTGCGGCTCGCGCGGGACCTCCTCGAGGACGATCCGCACCGTGCGGCGCTCCTCGAGCAGGAATCGTCCGACGACCGCCACGGCGACGTCGTCGATGTAGCGAAGCGCGAGCACGTCGAGGTCCGCCCCGTCGCCCACCTGCACGCCGAGCGACGAATCGATGCGAACGTCGCGAAGTTCCAGATCGTTGCCGGATCGCACGCGTGCGGCGCGCTGGGCGGCTTCCTTGATGGCCCAGGCAGCACTTCGGGCGGCGCTGCCGGTGCCGAGCAGGCGTCGCAGCGAGCGCTGCTCGCCGCGAGCGACGAATCCGTCGACGAGTTCCGCCTCGGCCGGCGCGACGCAGCGAACGTCGAGCGACACCGGACGGTCGGCGAGCACGCAGCACACGCGTCCGTGCCGGACGCTGATGCCGAGCCACACGTTGGGCATCGGGAATCCGTCCTGGTACACGAGCGGCTCGCCATCGGCACCTTCGCGGATCTCGACGATCCCCCCCAGTCCGAGACGTTCCTTCACGAGCACCTTCGCGAGTGCTCGTCCCGCCAGCCAGCGACCGCGACGCTCACGATTGCGAAACGCCTGCACCCGCTCGGATTCCCACGGGGACAGCAATGGTGGGCGAATCGACTTCGCCAACGGCATCTCCGCGTACATCACGCCGCTTGCGACGCGCCAGAAGAACGGCTTGCCAGCCTCCCGCCCAGAGTTCGCTGCCGCCGCATGCGCGTCGTCGCCAATATTTCCTGGTGTCTCCCGTGCTCCGTCCACACCAATACGTCGGGGCCGCGACACGCTACGTTTCAGCAGGTTTTCGGATCGACCGGAGGATCGACCAGCTCCGTCGTCATCGGCTTGGCACCGGCACCGCGAGACGTGCCTTCACGGAAGCTTCATACGTCGTTGCCATACTCTCCTCCACGCCACGAACCGCGATCCTGGAGGGACGTCGATGGCGTTCTCGCTCGTTCCGAAGAACACGAAATTCGACAGCCTGCTGGTCCAGGGCGGCGACATCGCCGCGCAGACCGCGGCATCGATGCAGCGCATGCTCGGCGGCTACCCGCAGACGGCCGGCATGACGAGCGAGATCAAGGCTTTGGAGCACCAGGGCGACCGCGTGATGCGCTCGATCGTGGCGGAGCTGACCGGCACGTTCGTGACGCCGTACGATCGCGAGGACATCTACGAGCTGGCCAAGCACGTCGACGACGTCATCGACTTCGTCGACGAGGCTGCGTCGATGTTCGACATCTACCAGGTCGAGGCGGTCACCAACTGCGTGAAGGGCCAGTCGGACATCCTGGTGGCGGCGACGCAGGAACTCGCGTCGGCGCTTCGCTACATCAACGAGCCGAGCCGGATGGAACACCACTGGCAGAACATCCACAAGCTCGAGGATGCGGGCGACGAGCTGCACCGCACCGGAATCAAGGAAGTCTTCGCAGCCTGCTACGACGAGCCGGCCATCATCATCTGCTGGAAGGATATCTACGAGCAGATGGAAGAAGCCATCGACGCGTGCGAGCGTGCCGCCTCCACGCTCGAACAGATCGCGGTCAAGAACTCCTGATGGAAATGACCCTCGTCATGGTGATCGTGATCGCGCTGATCTTCGACTTCACCAATGGGTTCCACGACACCGCGAACTCGATCGCGACGATGGTCGGCACCCGGGCGCTCGACCCGAAGCTCGCGGTGATCTACGCGGCGATCCTCAACTTCGTCGGCGCGCTCGCGGGCCACGAGGTCGCCGCGACGGTCGGCAAGGGCATCATCGAGGCGGCTGCCTCGATCGCGACGCTCGAGGTCGTTCTGGCCGGGCTCGTCGGTGCGATCACCTGGAACATCATCACGTGGTTCTACGGTCTGCCGTCCTCGTCGTCGCACGCCCTCATCGGCGGGCTCGTGGGCGCGGCGGTCGCCCAGGGCAACACCACGATCTTCTGGAGCGGCGTCAAGGACAAGGTGCTCATCCCGTCGATTCTCGCGCCGACGCTCGGACTGCTCGGTGGCCTCGTGATGATGGCGTTTCTCATGCGCGCATTCGCCCGCATGAACCCGCGCTCGGGCAACATCCTGTTTCGCCGCCTGCAGATCTTCTCGGGCGGATGGCTCAGCTTCTCGCATGGTCTCAACGACGCGCAGAAGACGATGGGCGTGATGATGCTCGCGCTCATCGCGGCCGGCAACCTGCCGACCGACATCGCCGAGCCGCCCCTGTGGGTCAAGGTCAGCGCAGCGCTCGCGATGGGCCTGGGCACCTACGCCGGTGGCTGGAAGATCATCAAGACGCTCGGCGGCAAGGTCGTGAAGATGAGCCCCATGCAGGGCTTTTCCGCCTCGATCGCCGGCGCGGGAATCCTCACGTGGGCCGAGCACAACGGCATGCCCGTCTCCACCACGCACTGCGTGACCGGGTGCGTGCTCGGTGCAGGCTCTG
Source organism: Gaiellales bacterium (assembly GCA_038212015.1). GTDB lineage: Bacteria > Actinomycetota > Thermoleophilia > Gaiellales > SKUG01 > JAGQUL01. Next base: position 19,421 of record JBBQUY010000017.1, read on the forward strand.
CCAAGCGCCTCTCCTCCGTGCGCTGGTCGGTCGTCGGCGAGATCGTCACGGCGTGGGTGATGACCCTGCCGATGGCCGGCGCCGTCGGCGCGGTTGCATTCCTCTTCACTGCGATCAGCCCGGTCCTTCTCGTCATCGTCGCCAGTGGCCTGCTGCTCGGCCTCCGCGTGCACATGGCGAAGCAGGGTCTCGCTCCCGCGCACTGATCGGCGCGTGGGCGCCGGATCTGCTGGATCCAGCGCTCAACCCGCAGGCCCTCCCTGCCGATGGGCCCGGGAATGCTCCGCCCACGCGACCCAGACCGCCATGCCGACGATCCAGTCGTGCGCACGACCGTGCTGCGCCTGCGCGCGAGCCTGCTCGCTGCATCGTGCGGCTCCGTCGCGTTCCTGCTGCTCGGGCTCGTCGCGATCCGAGTGGCCTGGAGTGCCGGTCTCGAACGTGGTGCGTCGGGAGACCTCGCAGCTGCCGGCGCGATGCCGTCGCTCGGCACGATCGGGCTGCTCGTGGCCGGTTTCGTCGCGCTCGGCGTGACGCTCGTCTTCGTGGTTCGGGGGCCGTTCGACCGGGCCCGGGAGCAGGCGCTGGAACTCGTCGATGCGAACAGGCGCCTGGCAGACGTCACGCTCGAGACGTTCGCCGCGCTGAGCGCCGCCGTCGAGGCAAAGGACCGATACACCGCCGGCCACGGCCTGCGCGTCACGCTCGTGTCGATCCTCATCGGGCAGGAGATCGGGCTCACCCAGGCGGAGCTGGACACGCTTCGCCACGCGGCCACGTTCCATGACATCGGCAAGATCGCCGTGCCCGACCACGTCCTCAACAAGCGCGGTCGACTCACCGACGCCGATTTCGACGCGATGAAGCTGCACCCGGTGGAAGGCGCGCGCATCTGCTCGAAGCTCCAGTCGCTGCAGGGCGCGGTCCCGCTGATTCGTTCCCATCACGAGCGCATGGATGGCCGCGGCTACCCGGACGGCCTGGTTGGCGAGCAGATCCCGATCGGCGCGCGGATCATCGCAGTCGCGGACGCATGGGACGCGATCACGAGCGATCGCCCGTACCGCGAGGGCCAGCCGGCGTTCGTCGCGCTCGAGGAGATTCGCCGCTGCATGGGCCCGCAGTTCGACGAACATGTCGTGCGAGCGTTCATCGAGGTGCTCGCCAAGGATCCGTGGATGTTCGGCCTCACTCCCGAGGACGTCGCCGCCCGTCGCCCCCTCCCCGCTCCCGTACCGGCGTCGCGAGGCGTCGATCGTGACGGTGACGGGTACTCCGATGACCGTGTACGACCAGGAAGCCTCGTCACGCATCGCGCGGGCGAGATCGACTGGTCCGACGGCTTCGACGAAGAGGACCTGCGGGCAGCATGACCACGCACGCCGAGCTCGGTACCGGCCGCGTTCCCAACCAGCCTCCACCCATTCCCGACCACGACGCGTGGGCGGTCGACACGTCGTCACGCTGGTGGCTCGAACACTTCCTGAGGAGCTGTGGAGTCGACGGTCTCGACGCCGATCATGCCGCGCGACTGACACGCGTCGGCCGCGACGTCGGCTCGGTGCGCCTGCGCGACGCTGCCGATCGTGCGAACCGCATCGAACCCGAGCTCGCGAACTTCGACCGCTGGGGCAACCGCATCGATGACGTGCGCTTCGACCGTTCCTGGCACGACGTGCTGCATGCGGTCACGGCGAGCGGCGTGTGCGGCCTGCCGTGGCTCGACGAGCGCGCCGGCTACCTCGTGCGCGCCGCCGCGATGGAGCAGTGGGCGCGCCTCGATGTCGGCGTCATGTGCCCCGTGACGATGACCGGCGCAGCCGTGCCGGTGCTCGCGCGTGACGCGGACGGTGCCGGCGGTGACATGGCTCGACAGATCATCGATGCTGCTCGCGACGGCCGACGCGACGGTCATCCGCTCATGGGCATGGCCATGACGGAGCCACAGGGTGGCAGCGACCTGTCCACATCAAGCTCGATCGCCACCGAACAGGCTGACGGCACGTTTCGCATCGACGGCCACAAGTGGTTCGTGTCACACCCTGTCGCGGACGGCATGCTGGTGCTCGCGCGCGAACCCGGTCTCGCCGACGGTTCGCGTGGACTGACGTGTTTCCTGGTGCCGGGCTGGCTGCCCGACGGCTCGCGCAACGGCATCGAGCTCCAGCGCCTCAAGGACAAGCTCGGAACGCGTTCGCTCGCGTCGGCCGAGGTCATCCTGCGCAACGCGCATGCGACGCGCATCGGCGAGTCGGGTCGTGGCGTGCCGACGATCATCGAGATGGTCGTGCACACGCGCATGGACTGCTCGCTCGGCAACGCCGGCATCCTCGCCCGCGCGGTCGGTGAGGCCGTCAACCACGTTCGTGGGCGTGCCGCATTCGGGCGCACGCTCGTCGACCAGCCGCTCATGCGCATGGTGCTCGCCGACCTGCTGCTCGAACGAGAGGCGTCGCTCGCGCTGGCCTACGAGGTCGCGCGCGGCTTCCAGGTCGCCGATCCGGTGGGTCGCATCGTGACGGCCGTTGCCAAGTACTGGATCACGCGACGGGCCGTGCTCGGCTGCATCGAGTGCGTCGAGACGATGGGTGGCAACGGCTTCACCGAGGAGTTCCCGGTGGCGCGGCTGTACCGCGACGTGCAGGTCAACTCGACCTGGGAGGGTTCCGGCAACGTCATGGCGCTTGACGTGTTGCGGGCGCTCGCGAAGGATCCCGAGCTGGTTGCCGGTCTTCGTTCGCGCATCGCGACGCTGCTGGAGGGCGCGCCGGATGATGTCGCCGCTGCCGTCGCGGAGTTCGCGAGTTCCATCGACGTGCCTGCGGGCGAGGCCGATGCACGGCGCTTCACTGGCCGCACCGCGCTGGCACTGCAGGCTGCGCTGCTCGCACATCGCGCGGCCGCCACGGGCGAGGATGCGGATGCGGTGATCGCGCGCGCGTTCGTCGCCACGCGCCTCGAGGCGTCACCCGAGCGCGTGTTCGGTGACGGTGACGACCGCCTGGCGGCCGCCGCCGAGCCGCTGCTCGCCCGCGCGCCGCTGCCTGCGACCTGACTCCGCCGCTCGGCGAGTACGAATGTTCAGCTGGCGTCGACGAGTGATGATGAGTGGCATCCGAGGGTGACATTCATCAACACTGGTCCAATCCTCGACGACCGAGTGATGATGAGCGGCACTTTGATGTGCCGTTGAACAACACTCACCGGTGAAATCCGCGTCGGGGAAAGTTGCTCTCGTCCCGGCCGCTCAGGCCGCTCCGGGTCTAGCCCGGGTAGTCGTCGCCGCCGGCGGTGCCGCCGGGGTAGCCACCGGAGCCCGGATAGCTCGGATCCGGGTACGACGGGCTGTATCCACCGCTGCCGGGAAAGCCTGGGCCGTCGTCGCCGGGAGAAGTCGGGTACCCACCGTTGCCGGGATAGGCGCCGCCGTCGTCGCCGGGCGACGTGGGGTAGCCGGGCGTCGTCGGATAGCTCGGCGTGGTCGGATACGACGGATACGAGGGGTACGACGGGTCATAGCCGCCGTTGCCCGGGTCATAGCCGCCGTCACCAGGGTAATAGCCGCCATCGTCACCGGGTGAGGTCGGTCCGCCCACGCCACCGAATGCGCGCACCAGCGCGTCGGCCTCGGACGCATCGTCGGAGTAACGCTGCTCGACCCAGTTGATCGTGGAGATGATGTCGGCACGACTGCGCCCGGACTGGAACGCCGCGGTGAGGATGCGGCTCTCGTACTCGTCGGCCGACGAGGAGCCTTCGACCGCGTCGACGACGCGCTCGATGTCGGACCCCGACAGCGTGCGATTGCCGAGCGCAGCGAACGCCGGACCCTCCTCCATCGCATCCGACGACAGTGCACCGTCGATGCTGCGAATGATCCGGTCGACCTCGCTCGCGGAGTGATTGCCGCCTGCTGCGCGCTGGAACAGGCGCAGCTCGACGCGGTCGTCGCTGAATGCGCCCTCCACGGAATCGAGCATCGATACGAGCACGCTCGACGAATGCGGCGAGCGCAGCGCGGCCAGCTCGGCCTGAGACTCCATGGCATCGGAGCCGAACGAGTTCTCGATCGCCTGGCGCAGCTCATGGGAGATCGACGCGGCTGCTCGACGCACCGCGATCGCGCCTCCCGTCGCGGACCCGGCGTCGTTGCCGACCGTCGGTGCGCCTCCCACGTCGACGAGCGGCTGCGCATCGGTGACCGTGACTGCCCCCGCGACCGGCGGAGCCGCTGGTGCAGCGGTCGCGTTCAGGATCGGGCTCGAATACGCAGCCGTAGTCGGAATGGCAGTCATGGTGTTCCCCCGTGTCAGGTCCCCGGCCACGCCCCCCGGCATGGCATCGCCTGAACATCGGGTTCGACGTCGGAAGCGTCTCAGCCGCCCACGGACCTGACGCTCAGCGCTCCAGCGTGATCGTCACCGGGCCGTCGTTGACGAGCGCGACCTGCATGCTCGCGGCGAACGTACCCGTGGCGACATCCACGCCGAGCTCGCGCACGATCGCGTTGAAGCGTTCCCACGCCGGCATCGCGATGTCCGGGTGCGCGGCCTTCGTGAAGCTGGGGCGCGTGCCCTTGCGAACGTCGCCGAGGAGCGTGAACTGGCTGACGCTGAGGATCGCGCCACCGACATCGAGGACCGATCTGTCGAAGCGACCCTCGTCGTCGCTGAAGATCCGCAGCTTCACGATCTTCTCGGCCATCCAGCGCAGCTGATCCTCGCCGTCGTCGGCTCCGATGCCCACCAGGACGAGCAGTCCGGGGCCGATCTCGCCCACCACGTCGCCCTCGACCGTGACGCTTGCTTCGCTGACTCGCTGGATCACACACTGCATGTCGCAAGCCTCGCAGGTATGCTGCACCGCATGTCCACCAAGGAAGACACAATTGAGGTCGAGGGCGTCGTCATGGAGGCCCTCCCCAACACCATGTTCAAGGTGAAGCTCGACAACGACCATGAGGTCCTCGGGCACATCTCGGGCAAGATGCGGCGCTACTACATCCGCATCCTTCCTGGCGATCGCGTCAAGGTCGAACTGTCACCCTACGACCTCACGCGAGGCCGGATCACGTACCGCTACAAGTGACGTAGCGATGTCGACCGGTCCCGCCATCGTCGCGCGGGGCCTCTCCCGCGAGTTCCAGGTCCTCACCGGCCGCCCGTCGCTGCTCAGGCGACGCGAGCGTCGAACGCTGCTCGCGCTCGATTCGCTCGACCTCGAGGTCGCTCGCGGCGAACGGATCGCGTTCATCGGGCCGAACGGTGCCGGCAAGTCCACGTCGATCCGGATCCTCACCGGCATCCTCCACCCGACCTCGGGCGAAGCCGAGGTGCTCGGGCTGGTGCCCTGGAAGCAGCGCACTCGGCTCGCGCACCAGATCGGCACGATCTTCGGGCAGCGATCGATGCTCGTCGACGACCTGCCCGCGGGTTCGACGTTCGAGCTGCACGCCCGCATCTACGGTATCGAGAAGACGACGTTCGCCGCGCGCCGCGACGAGCTGCTCGAGCTCTTCGATGCCACCGATCTCGTCGACCAGCAGCCGCGATCGATGTCGCTCGGCCAACGCATGCGGTGCGAGCTCATCGCCAGCCTCCTCCACGACCCCGGCATCCTCTTCCTGGACGAGCCGACGATCGGGCTGGACCTCATCGCCAAGCGCACGCTGCGCGACCTGGTCGTGCGACTCAACGAGCAGCGTGGAACGACGCTCATGCTGACCTCCCACGATGTCGCCGACATCGAGACGGTCGCCGATCGAGTCATCATCATCGACCACGGACGCTGCATCTTCGACGGCACGGTCGAACAGCTGCGACGCGACTTCCTGCGATCGAAGCTCGTCGACGTTCGCTTCGAAGACAGCCAGCCGCCGCCCACCCTCGTCGACGGGTGCGACCTGCTCGCGGCCGAGGCCGATCGGATCTCGCTGCGCGTGGACCTGGATCGTCGGCGCCTCGGTGACGTGCTCGACGAGCTCGTCGCGCATCGTCCCGTCGAGGATATGACCGTCAGCGATCCCCCGCTCGAGGACGTCATCGGCCACATCTACGTGCAGGGACGCGCGTGAGCTCCGCCCGGCCGACCAGGGGCGGACGACTGACCTCGCTCTACGGCTGGCTCGCGTTCACGAGCGCGCGCCGTCGCGACTTGCTCTGGAGCGCCCTGTTCTCGAGCATGCTCATTTCGATCATCACGGCGACGCTCGCGTTCCTGTGGATTGCCGCGCTGCCCGACGGGCAATCGATCCGCGGCTATGACGCTTTGAAAATGGTCTGGTACATCGCGGTGGCCGAGGCGGCGGTCAACGGCGTCGACCAGCGGCTCATGGTGCGACTGGGCGACGACCTGCGCCGCGGCGACATGACCACCGAACTGCTGCGCCCCGTCACGCTCGTATGGATGGTGATGTCACGCGAGGTCGGGCGATCGATCGCGCGCTTCGTGCTGTCGCTGCCGGCCTGCCTGCTCGTCGCGTGGGCCATCGCCGGACCACCGCCGAGCTGGCTCGGCCTGGCGATGCTCGCGGTCACCGGCCCGCTCGCGGTGATCGTGCAGATGCTGCTCGTGCTGGGTGCCACCTCCAGCGCGCTGTGGATCGGCGACACCACCGCAGCATGGTTCGTGCTCCAGAAGCTCGTGTTCCTGGCAGGCGGAATGCTGCTGCCGCTCGAATTCTGGCCCGGCATCTGGGGGGACGTGCTGATGGTGTTGCCGTGGGCCTCGACCGCATACGTTCCCGCGCACCTCGCAGTCGCGCCGTCCGCGGGGCGGTTCGTCGAACTCGTCGCGCTGCAGGTCGGGTGGATAGCGCTGCTGCTCGGCGCCACCAGCTACGCCTGGGCACGCGGCGAACGTCGATTGATGGCGGTGGGCGGATGATCGGCACCATGCAGGTCGCGCTCACGTCGTGGCGTCTGGCGTGGCTGTCGGAGATCAGCCGCCGCATCAGCTTCCTCGTCCAGATGCTCTTCATGTGCATCAACGACGCGGTCTGGGTGGTGTTCTGGCTGCTCGTGTTCAGCCACCGCGAGTCGATCCGCGGCTGGGAACGCGACGAGGTGCTCGTGCTCTTTGCGATCGTCACGTCCACGTATGGGGTCGGCATCGGCCTGTTCTACGGCGTCCGACGGCTCGGTGATCGGATCCGCGATCGAGACCTCGACCCGTACCTCGCGCAGCCGCGACCGGTACTCGTGCGCGTGCTGTTCTCCAGGATCCATCCGCCACTGCTGGGCGACTTCGCGTTCGGACCGATCCTCTTTGCGATCGCCACCGGTGGCGACGATCCGATGCAGTGGCTTCGCTACGTGATGGTCGTGATGTTCGCGGCAGCGATCGTCGTCGCGTTCATCCTCACGTGGGAGAGCGTCGCGTTCTGGGCGGAGAACGGCAGCGAGATCGCTGGGGTGGCATTCACGGCGATCACCGTGCTGTCGACGTACCCGTCCGCGATCTACGCCGGCGTCGTGAAGGTCATCGTCTTCACGGTCGTGCCCGCCGTCTTCATCGGTTCGGTGCCGGCAGAGATCGTGCTCGAACCGACGTGGCGGCAGCTCGCACTGCTCTGCGGCGCGGCCGCTGGTGCCTGGATCGTCGCGCTCGGGGTGTTCCACAAAGGACTGCGCCGCCACCTGCGTGCGGCGTAGGGCCGTGCCGTGCCCTGCTCAGTCGCTTCGGCACTCGCGGCGCATCACCACCGCCCTCCCCCCTCACCCCCCTTCACTCACGAGTGATGTTCAGCGGCATCGCCAGGTGACGTTCACGGACACTCGCGCTGCAGCCAATTCGCGAGTGATGCCGAGCGGCAGATTCGAGTGCCGTTGGTGGTCAGTCGCCTGCCCATGCGCGGTCTCCTGTGGATGGCGCGACGCACCGTCACAGCTCTCGCGTCACAGGTGCGTGACGATGTCTGCACCCATTCGTGACAATGTGCGCGACTCTCGTGCGACGGTGGGCGTGACGATCGGTGCATGAATGTCGACCGACGCATCCACGAACTCTCCTCCGCCAACCTGGGTCTCGCACACGTGGACCAGTTCCTCGACGCTGGCGTCCATCGCGCCGTCCGGCGACGACGCATCGTTGACGATCGATTGTCCGAGGTGTACCCCACCGTGCTGCTCGACGGGAGTCGCTCCACGGAGCTGACCCGTGAACAGGAGGAAATCGCGGCGATCATGGCGGCCGGGCGCGATTCGCGACTTCATCTCGACACCGCTGCCGCTCGGCTTTCACTCTGGGACAGACCGACCTCGACCATCCATGTCGCTTCACCGCGCCTGGTTCAGCTACGAGGCCGGTACGACGCTCGGTTCCATCGCGTGCACCGGGGTGATGTCGTCCACGTCGAAGTCGCTGGCGGCGCATCGATTCCGTGTACCGAACCGCTTGAGACGATTCGCTGTTGCGGCGTTGCACACACCGACATGCAGATTGCGGCGATGCTTCGGGCTGGCGTGTATGAGCGCCGATTCTCCCTGGACGACGTCCAGGCACACCTTCGGGCGTCCTCGGGCCTGCCGGGTGTTGCGGTGGCGCGGCGAGGCCTCGCACTTCGACGTGACGGGAGCGCGGGTACGAAGTGCTGGTCCGAGGACCACGTTCACCAGGCCTGGGAGCGTCATGGGGGTCCCCATCCCCTCGTGAACGTCCGGGGATGCACGGCGATCACGGATTACGAACCGGATTTCGCCTTCGTTGAGGAGCTCGTCATCCTCGAGGTGGATGGCGATCAACACTACGATGACCCGATCCAGGCCGCGCTCGATCGGGAACGAGACCAACTGCTCATCGCAGCCGGCTGGATCGTCATCCGGGTGTACTGGCGGCGGGTCTGGTCACACCTCCCGATGGTGCTCGATGCGGTACGTGATGCCCTGCAGTCGCGGCGAACCGGGCGAGATTCTCGGCTGCGATTGTCCACGTACGACATCCTGAGGTGTCGCTGAACATCACTCGACTCGGGTAAAGCGCACCGGTGATGACGAACGGCACCTCCGAGTGCCGTTGAACATCACTCGCGTGTGCAGGGGCGCTGACGTGCGGGGGCGCTGACGTGCGGGGGCGCTGACGTGCAGGGGCGCTGACGTGCGGGGGCGCTGACGTGCGCGCACGCAATCTCCGACGGAGTCCACGGGTTCGTCGGGACGCACGGGTCAGTGATGAGACGGCGATCAGTCGCCGAAGACCATCGGCGGCGACGGGCCGTCGGTGCCGGTGGCGTGCTCGTCGCCGGCTGCGGCGTCGAACGAGGTTCGGTTGAGGAACGCGTTGAGCGTGTCACGGTAGATGCGGCGCTGCGGATCGAACCACGTGGCAAGGCGATAGTGGTGGCGCGCCTGCTCGACGTGGCCGAGCCGATCGTGTCCTCGGCCGAGACAGTAGTGCGCATACGCGTCCACCGGATCACGCTCGACGATGATCGAGAACTCCTGGATCGCGCGATCGTGGAAACCAAGCGACAGGTAGGTCTTGCCGAGCGCTTCGTGAATCGAGTTCGACTCCGGCTCCAGCCGCTTGGCACGCTCGAGCGGCGCGATCGCCTCGTCGGCATGACCGGCGGCGAGGGCGTCGAGGCCCTGGCGATACAGGCGGTACGCATCGCTCATGCCGCGGCTCCGATCGTCGTGTCGCCGCGCGGGCCCGAAGTCCGAGCGGCCTGCCGAACCACGCGCCGATACCGTTGCGCGGCCTTCTCCTCACTGTAGCACCCGTTTTCGGCGCATCAGCCGCAGCGTGCGACCGGACGAAACGGTTGGCATCCGCCGCTCCGGGTATGTTGCGCGCGAAGTGCCTGCACGCATGCCACGGGCAGGTACGCCAGACCGGTAGGTCGATCGAGGGGATCGGCACCGGGCCACGGAGGGCGGAGCTGGAACGATGCTGGTACTCACCAGGAAGATCGGTGAATCGTTCGTCATCGGCGACGACATCAAGATCACGATCATCGACATCATCGGTGGCAACAAGGTCAGAGTGGGCATCGAAGCACCTCACGAGGTGCCGGTCTACCGCGAAGAGATCTATGACCAGATCAAGGCCGAAAATGCCGCCGCGGCCAAGGCTGCACCGACCGACCTGCCGTAAGCGGTGATCGACTGACGGTCAGGCAGTCTCGAGCGTTCGCTCGCTGACGCGTCCGAGATCGTCCACGCGCACCATCACCTTGATGCGCTCGGCGCCCGCGACGAGCTTCTTGTGCCAGCCGAGCAGGGCGACGCCTGCGCCCACCAGGAAGAACCAGTCGCCAAGCCACAGGAACATGCCCACGCCGATCGCGGCCATGACGACGTTGGGGATGACCTGCTGTCGATTCGGCATCGACACCACGGCGCGGAATCCATGCTGCTCCTCCACGCGACCGCCGGAATTGACGAGCTTGCCCAGATGCACGATGAGACGCGTCAGTCGCGCCTGCTCGTCGAGGGGCTGTTCGAGGTCGGTGTAGTCGAGGTCGTCGTGGTGCATGTCGTTCATCGTCCCGCTCGGGTTCTCAGTTTCAGGTGGGTTCGTCCGTCCATGAAAGTCGCGGCCATCGCGAATCGCATAGTCGTGCGCCATGGATCGCCGGCATGGCAATCGTCAGTGGCAGCACCATGGGCGCACCATGGCTGCGCCACACGGTCGTGGCAGCGGCCAGGGCCGCATCCTGTCGTCGCACATCTGGCAAGGGTGTTTCCATCCGTCCCGTGCGCGCCGGAGCGCGCGGTCCCACACGCATGCTGTTCCCGTCCAAAGAACGCATGCACCCGACTATCGCGCCGTCTGGCGCGGGTGTTGCAGTCGCGGGGTGCGACCGTGGGGCCATGTACCGTCCGTATTCGATGCATGCTGCGGTGACCGTACGAACGCTCCAGCTCGACCCACCCCTGGTCAATGGCAGTGGCGTGGTCGACGCGGTGAGCGCGGATCAGGGCTGGAACCTCCCCGATGCGCAGCTGTCGAAACTCGGTGCCTTCACGACGAAGACGATCACTGCCGCGCCGCGCGACGGCAACCCGCAGCCGTGGGCCGACACCTGGGGCGAGGGCACGCTCGTCAACGCGGCCGGTCTCCCGAACCCAGGTATCGACGTGGCGATGCGCGACTGGGCCGTCCTCCCAGGTCGGCTCGGCATCCCCGTCATCGTCAGCGTCGGTGGCGACGTCGCTCGACTCGACGACCTGGTCGAACGCGTCGATGCCGCCGGCTGGGCCTCCGGCATCGAGCTCAACCTCTCCTGCCCGAACGTCGACGGCGGCCTCGTCGCCGGGGATCCGCACGCCGTTGCGAGCGTTCTCGCGCGCGTGCGTGCGATGACCTCATTGCCGATCTTCGCGAAGCTCACGCCGGCGTCGGGCGCGCCGGCCACGGTCGCGAAGGCAGCAGTCGATGCCGGTGCCGACGCGCTCACCTGCGGCAACACCATGCCGATCCGTGCCCTCGCTCCCGACGGCACGGCCCTGCTGGGCGCGGGCCCTGACGGTGGGCTGAGCGGCATCGCACTGCACGCGATCAACCTGCGACTGGTGGCCACCGTCGCTGCCGTCGTCGACGTGCCGATCGTCGGTCTGGGCGGCGTCGACGGCGTCGCCGCTGCGCGACGCATGTTCGATGCCGGCGCGACGATCATCGGGGTCGGCACCGGAGCGGTCCACGATCCGGGACTTGTCGACGCGCTCGCCGTGCATCTCACGACGTCAGTCGCCTCGACCTGAAGTTGAGTGTTCACTCACTCAGCAGGCCTCCCACGTGGCCTGCGAACGAAAGGGATTGGGCCGCATCCGGAGCGATTGGCAAACTGGTGTCGTGACTTGTTTGCCGAGGCACCCGCGCATGGCTATGATCCCCCGCCATGCCCCCGAAGACCTCAGCCCAGACTCCGGTCCGATCACCTTCCCAGCGCATGGAGGCACTGCAGAAGGCGAACGCCATCCGATCGCAGCGGGCTCAGCTCAAGAAGGAGCTCAAGAGCGGGGAGCTGGAGATCGTCGCAGTCCTCAAGGATCCGCCCGAGTTCCTCAAGACGGCGAAGGTCATGGACCTGCTGCTCGTCGTTCCGAAGTTCGGTCGCGTGAAGGCCGCGCGCGTGCTCACGCGTTGTCGGATCAGCCAGGCCAAGACGGTGGGCGGCCTGTCCGAGCGCCAGCGCACCGAGCTGTGCGAGACCCTCGAGAAGCGCTTCGCAAGCTGAGGCACCGATGAGCGCCGCAGCCTCAGATTCCGGCTCGCGCACACGACGCGTATTCGTGGTCTCCGGCCCCTCCGGCGCCGGCAAGGGCACGCTCATTCGCGGCGTCATGAAGTACTTTCCGTCGCTCGACGTGGCGATCAGCGCCACCACCCGCGCGGCCCGTTCCGGCGAGGTCCACGGTCGCGAGTACTGGTTCCTCACGCCCGAAGAGTTCGACGCGCACGTCGAGAACGGCGACTTCCTCGAACACGTCGACTTCGCCGGCAACCGGTACGGCACGCTCTACTCCGAGATCGACCGGCTCCACGAGCTCGGCCACCACGTGATCCTGGAACTCGAGCTCAACGGCGCCCTCGCCGTGGAACAGGGCGACACCTCCTCCACCCTCATCTGGATCGAATCCCCGGACTTCGAGGAACTCGAGCGTCGACTGCGCTCGCGCGCGAGCGACACCTCTGAAGAGATCGAACGCCGGATGGCCGTAGCGCGCTCGCAGGTGGATGCCAAGCAGCATTTCCAGTATGTTGTCGTCAACGACGACCAGACACGGGCGATTGCCGAGCTTCAGGCGATCATCGAGCGCGAGCTCGCATCCCCCCTGGTCGGCTGAGATTTCCACGGGAGGCACTGCATGTCCATCCAGCTTCAGGTCGACGGATACCTCGAGAAGGTCGATGGCTCCAAGTACGCCCTCGTGCAGGTCGCGGCCAAGCGCGCGCGCCAGATCAACGACTACTACCACCACCTCGGCGAGGGAATGTCCTACGACGACTTCCCGCCGCCGCTCATCGAGTCGCACTCGAAGAACTACCTGACGCTCGCACTCGAGGAAATCCACTCGAACAAGATTCGTGTCGAGTTCCACGACAAGGGCCAGAAATAGCCCCTGGGGGAGTTAATACCCACCGCTACAGTACGTTTCTCCGAACGGGCCCGCCGACATCGCGTCGGATCGGGCCCGTTTGCGTTTCGGAATCACGTCACAAGGAACCCCCTTTCCTACCGGAAACTCGTCCGATCTACCTGTCAGGGTGCGGGCGAGGAAACGGCCATGACCTAGGCGATTCTGCAATGTCGTCAGCTTGCACCGCATACGCGTAAAGGTGGCGGCCCACGGGGCCGATGTCCCCCTCACGGGCGTAGGGGCTATCGGGGAATCCACCGAGTGACACGATTTGCACAGCGAAGTGAGGCGTTGCCGCGACATGCGGTGCCCGCTGCTGCGCGCCCCGATGGTGAGCAGGCGCCGCTCCCGTCGCGATTCGCCGCCGTCCTGCCGGTCCTCGTCGTCGTCTCGATTGCCCTGGCCGCCTTCACCCTGGCCCATGTCGCCGGTTCAGGTGACGAACTGGGACCGGCGTCACCGGAAGCCACGTTCCTGGAAGCGACCCGACCACTTCCCCAGTTCGTCCAGCGACCGCTCGGCGCCCGCCGAGCGACCGCGCTGACCGGCACGGACGAAGCTGCTCCCGGTACTGCCTTTCCCACACGGCTTGGCGCACCACTGACCACTCGAACCGCGGCGACCGGCGAGGTGGAGGTCGGCGTCGCACTCATCAGCGACGATCCGCAGATCGCTCGAATCGATTACGAGCGAGGTGTCCGGTTCATCACTGACGAATACGACGTGGTCGATGACGTCAGCTCCGCGAAGCTTCGGGAGCAGATCGTCGTCCGCAGCCAGCAGGGTGTTCGCACCTGGAGCTGGCAGCTCACGACTCCCGACGCTCCGAAGCTCCTGGCCGATGGTTCCGTTCGCGTCAGCTCCGGCCGCACCATCGACCCCCCGAAGATCTTCGAGCCCGGCGGCATGCAGCTCGAAGTCCCCGGCCTGCACTGGCAGCTCGACGGGCACGTGCTCAGCCTGACCGTCGACGACGAGGGCATGCCGCTGCCGTACACGATCGATCCGGTCAGCGCCACGCCGAGCGCGGCGTTCCAGAGCATCACCAGCAACGCTCCCTCGTGTACCTACCAGCCCAGCACCACGATCATCTGGGTTCGATCGCGCGACTGCGCGGGGTCGCTCACGGTCCGAGTGATCGCGTTCGACACCTGGAAGAGCACCACCGAATCCGCCACCGGCCTGGGACAGGGCGTCACGGCCGGCGACTACGGCCTGCGCTGGCCGAGCGTGCCCGTTACCTTCTCGTCGGGTGGATACGCCAACTGGACGCCCAACACGCTGGCCTACGAGGCAGGCGCACCACAGGGCCTCAACTATTCCTGCTGGGACAACATCACCCTGACCGGCACGCCTGACACGACCGGCATCGACAACAAGCTCGACTACGACGGCGAGACCGGCGTGCTCGCGACCAACAAAGCGCTCAACGATCCGGTGCTCAACAACGCCCCGGCCACCGCTCCGTACGATCCCGTGGCTCCGGCGGCCGGCATGAGCCCGGCCTTCCCGTCGACGTTCCCGTACGGCAACCAGATGTCATGTCGCTGGACCGGCTGGATCACGCAGCGCCAGGACGACGGCAACTACAACTTCCGCATGTACGCCGACGACGCCGCTCGCATCGACATCGGTACGACGATCGACGCGCCGTTCACCAACTACAACAGCTGCACGCCGGGCGGCAACATCTGCGAGTGGCCCGTCGCATCTGCGCCGAACTGGACCTCGCCGACCGGCATCGTTCCGTTCAGCGCCTGGCCCGACATTACCGGACCCACGATGAACCTCTACCCGATCACGGCCACCTGGTACAACAACGGTGGACCCGGCGCACTCGGCCTGGCGTGGGATCCGCAGGGCACCCCGGCACTCGTGCCCCCGGCCATGTCGAACCCGGTGCCGGGCGCTGGCTACGAAGTCGTCCCGTCGAGCGCATACGTGCCGAAGATCTTTTACGACGCCACCTACAGCTGGCTCGCCGACGTCAACGATCCGTCGACGAGCGGCCCCAATCCACTCAGCCTGCGCGTGCGCAATGTCGGCAACAACACGACCGACGTGCCGTTCGAACTCAACCTCGACAACTCGCCGCCGAACAGCCCGTCCACCTTCACGGTCGTCTCAGCGCCGACGTGGGATCCCGGTGGCTGGACGACCGCTCCCTTCATCGACTTCACCAAGCTCGACGGAGCCGATGCCGGCTCGGGTGTCGATCCGACGACCGATCCCGCGCTCACGTCCGTGAAGCTGAGGTATCGATACGCGCCGCTCGCGATCGGTGGGAGCGGCTGTGACGCGGGTGCAATGACGCCGATGGCGAACCTGCCGACCGGCTGGTTCTACCAGACGAGCGGCGGCGGAGCGACGAAGACATATCGCCATGGTTCGGCCACCACCCCGCTGGACGCCGGCTGCTACTACTACGAATACGTCGTCACCGACCGCGTCGGCAACGTCACGTCCAAGGCGCACTCCACCACGGCGCAGTCGAACGATCCGTCGACCTGGATCCGCATCGATCGCTCCCCGCCGACGATGGCCGCCAACTCGATCTCGTTCCAGCCCATCAACAGCTCCGACAACTTCATGTACTGGCCCGGCTCGGGCACGCAGATGTGGTTCAACCCGACGGTCCCCGGATCCGTCCGCATCGGCATCACGGCCACCGACCTCGGACGCGGCGTCGACCGAGTCACCTTCGGCGACCCGGACGGTGCGGGCGGCGGTTGGCCCCTCGGCACGATCACCGACGACACCGACAACAAGGCGACCCCGTACACCGCCGACTTCGACTGGAACGCCGGAGCGACGACCCTGGGAACGATCACCGCGCAGGCGTGGGACCTCAACGGGTACGGCCCGTCGACGCTCGACTACGAGATCATCGCGGACTCCACCGCACCGACCGGCGGCACCGTGCGCACGCAGACCGGTCCCGGATGCTCGCCGGACATGTCCAACCTGCAGTACTTCGCATCCTCGGTCTGCGTGCGCTATGAGGGACCGTTCGCGGACACCGGTGGAAGCGGCGTCGACTACTCGCGCGGGACGATCCAGCGTCGAGTGGCCGCGCTCAGCAGCGGCAGCTGCGCGGGCATGGGTGGCTGGACCGACCTGACACCCGCACCGATCGCTCCTCCGTTCACGCACGTTGACAACACCACCGCGACCGGCTTCTGCTACGAGTATCGCTACCGCGTGCCCGACCGCGTGGGAAATTATCGGAACGTGGAGAACACGATCGTGGTCCGCCGTGACCAGACCGCTCCGACCGGCTTCATCAATGCCCTTCCGGCCTCGGGAAGCGGTCCTGTCACGGTGAGCGGCACATACGGCGATGCCCACTCCGGCATCACCTATGGCGCGGGCGCGAGCCTGATCCGCGTGCAGTTCGACGGTCCCGGTCCCAACGGAGTCATGGACGGCGACTGGTGTGCAGCGCCACCGGCGGGCGCGGTCCCGTCCGGCAGCGCCTCCGCGGGCTCCTGGTCCTGCACCATCGACACCAGCTCGGGCTGGGCGGATGGCACCTACACGTTCCGGTTGACCGTCACCGACTTCGCCGGAAACGTCTCAGCGCCCTTCACGCGCACGATCACGCTCGACAACCAGCCCCCGACCTTCACCTCGCTCTCGTTCACCGAGCAGTCGACCCCGGGTGCCCAGCATGCGGTGAACTGCACCCTGCCGTGCCTTCCGGAGATGTTCTACAACCCGGGTGCGTCAGGGTCGTTCGACATCGTCGCAGCCGGCACGGACCTCGGATCCGGAGTTGCGAGCGCAACGTTCGCGGACGTCGACGGGGCGCTCGGCGCCTGGTCGCCCGATGGCATCACCGTCAACGGCACGAGCCCATACTCCGCGAACTTTGCATGGACCGGCCCCGGCGCGACCGCGGACCCGTTCCTGTTCGCCACGCTCACCGACGGCGCCGGCACCGCCGCGACCGCGCAGTACATGATCACGCCCGACTCCGCGGCGCCGACCGGGATGTCGATCACGATCCCGCTGCCGGCACCGATCTACCGCAACGTGCTGAGCGTCCCGGTTTCCTACAGCGCAGGAACCGACGGCACCGGGTCCGGCATCGGCACCGTCACGATCGAGCGACAGGAAGCCGCACTCGTCGGCGACGTCTGCGGTGACGGCATGGGCGGCGGCTGGGGTGGCTGGTCGCCACCGACGATGACCGGTGCGAACGACCTGACCGTACAGAACGGCAAGTGCTACCGATACCGCCTGATCGTGAACGACAACGTCGGCAACGTGAACGTGGGTGCCGCTCCGCAGACCGGCATCGTCAAGGTCGACAACCAGATCCCCTCAGGCAACATCGACGGCAATCCCGTCTCGCCCTGGTCGGGCACCGTCCGCATCTTCGGTGCCTCGGGCGACGTCGACACCGCGGTCGGTGGCGTGACACTGACCTACTCCGGCACCTCGTCGGGCGCGATGACCGACGTCGACTGCATCAACGCGTCGAGCACCGTCTGGGCAACGTCGAACACCGGGCTCGCCGGGTGCGACTGGAACACCGCGAGCGTCGGCGACGGTCCGTACACGATCACCGCCACGATCACCGACAAGGCCGGCAACCAGCGACTCGCAACACGCAACGTGACGGTCGACAACACGGCGCCGACGACGACCTTCGACGGCTTCGTCGAGGTCTCCTCGTCCCAGTACCAGGCAACCGACGAGAGCGTCGCCAACCGCCACTGGTACAACCCGAACTACGCTGGCTCGTTCTCCGTGCTCATCGGGGCGACAGACGGTCTCGGCACGGGCGTCAACAACGTCGCCTTCCCCGGCCCGTTCGGCGGCTGGACGAACCCGGTCGGGCTCTCGGACAACACGCAGCCGTCCCCGTACCAGGTCGACTACGCCTGGACCGCGAACCCGACGGTGCCGGGCGTCGTTCTGGCGACGGCGACCGACAACGCCGGTCGGACCGCGACTCGCGACTTCGAGCTCGTGCCTGACGGCACCGCGCCGATCAACGCGTCGATCACCGTCCCCAACGGTGCGACCTCCTCGACCTCCGCAACGATCGGGTTCTCGGTCGGCACCGATGGCCAGTCCGGCATCGACACGCTGCACGCCGACGTCCCCACCGACTGGGTCCTCGAGCGCGGCGAGTCGACGATGACCAACGGCTCGTGCCCGGCGATCACGGTCTTCGCGCCCGTCGGCACGCCCGACATGGCGCCGCCGTTCAACCAGACGGGGCTCATCAACGGCCGCTGCTACCAGTACCGCCTGATCGTCACCGATCGCGTGGGCAACTCCACCGCCCCCGTGCTCTCGCCGAGCATCATCCGCGTCGACAATGGCGCACCGAGCGGCACCATCAACGGCCTCCCGGTCAACCAGTCCGGTCCGATCTCGTTCACCGGCACCGCGACCGACACCGGCACCGGTCCTGCCACGATCACCCTGTCGTTCATCGGCGTCAGCGCCGGCACCACCCCGAGCGGCACCATCTGCTCGGGCTCGGCACCGCTCGCGGCGATCCCGTCCTCGTCGACGACGTGGAGCTGTCCGAGCTGGAACTCCACCCTGGTCGCCGATGGCGACTACCTCATCAACCTCACGGTCTTCGACGCTGTGTCGCCGACGGCCAACCAGAGCGCTGCCAACAGCATCCAGATCCCCATCACCATCGACAACTCCGTACCGTTCACCGAGTTCGCGAGCTTCACGCCCGTCGCTGGCCCGACCTACCAGTACGTGCCTGCCGGAACCCCGGACCTGCTCTGGTTCAACCCGAACCAGTCCGGTTCCGTCACCGTGGCCGCCAATGCGAACGACCCCGGATCGGGCGTCAATCGCCTCGTGTTCCCCGACATCGACGGCGCCGCCGAGACCGAGTGGACCCCGGACACCACCGGCCCGCTTACCGACACCACGTCGCCCTACGCGATCACGTACGCGTGGACGAGCGTCGGAACGTCGCTCGGTCTTCAGACGCTCACCGCCTTCGACAATGCCGGACGATCTTCCACCGACACCTTCACGATCTCGCCCGACGGCACCGCTCCTGCCGGCGGCAGCTTCACCGTCCCGAACCAGACCATCGACTCGACCACCGTCGAGACCGCCTTCACGCTCGTCGGCGGCACCGACGCGGACTCCGGCATCCGCGAGCGCAAGCTGTACCGCTCCACCGCGACGTTCTCGAACGGCGCCTGCGGTGCGTTCACCGCGATGGCCGACACGCTCACGAGCGTCACCCCGGGCTCGGTGTCGGTGAGTGGCCTGTCGAATGCCACGTGCTACATGTACGAGGTCCGTGAGTACGACAACGTCGGCAACGAGACGATCTACCCGTCCGCCGGCGTCGTGCGCGTCGACATCGTCGACCCCGCCGGCGCCGTCGATCCCGGCACGCCGGTCGGCCCTTGGAGCGGCACCGTCGCGGTCCGCGGCACCGCCACCGACGCGACGTCCGGCGTCGACTACGTCGTGATCCGCTATGACGGTCCCGGCCTCAACGACGGCACGATCTGCACCAGCCCCGCGCTGACCGGCCCGCCCAACTCCAAGACGTGGGGCAACCCCGCCGGCTGTGCCTGGAACACCACCGGGCTCGCGGTCGACGGCACGTACCTGATCACCATCGAGGTGTTCGACGTCGCCGGCAACTCCGCCTTCGGCGCACCGCGCAGCGTCGTGGTCGACAACATCGCCCCGACCCCGTTCGCGCTCATCGACTACATCGAGGGCGCAGGCGGCGACTCGCTCTACTGGAGCGGCAACGTCGCCGACCCGCTCTGGTACGACCCCGACGCGGCAGCCGGCGCCACGTTCACCGTGCGCATGAACGCCGTCGACGGCGGCACCGGCATGAACTTCGTGACGTTCCCGTCGCTCGGCACCAACTGGTCTCCCGCGGGCGCGAACGTCGGCGGCTCCACGCCGTACGCGTTCACGTACACCTACACCTCCAACCCGACCGCGCCCGGAACCGTCAACGCGTACGCCGTCGACGTCGCCGGCAACAGCCGCACCGGCACCTTCACGGTCACGCCCGACAACTCCGCACCGATCGGTGCCTCCATCAATGTGCCCGGCGGTACGCAGGCGACCACGACCGCCACGATCACGTACGTCACCGGCACCGACGGCGAGTCCGGACCGGGCGCATGGACGCTCCAGCGCCGCAGCAGCCCGCTCGTCAACGGCAGCTGCACCGCGTGGACGACGTTCAGCCCGATCGGTGGCGCCAGCCCGCCGTCGCCCTACAGCGACCTGTCGCTCTCGAGCGGCTACTGCTACGAGTACCAGCTCGTCACCGCCGACCGCGTCGGCAACACCTTTACAGCGACCGATCCCACCTCCGAGACGATCTACGTCGACGGCGGCGCGCCCGACGTCACGGTGAGCGGCACGCCGCTCGGCCCGATCATGGGCAACACGAACGCGATCACCGGCACCGCGCTCGACGCGGAGACAACGATCGACCACGTCACCGTCAGCTACTCGGGACCGGCCAGCGGCACCATGTGCGCGAGCATTCCGGCCGCCGCGGCACCCTCGGGCGCATGGACCTGCAACTTCGCGACCAACCCGGGTCCCGCGCTCCCGGACGGCACGTACACGATCACGGTCGTGGCGTATGACGCCGCCGGACTGACCGACACCACGAGCCGGACGATCATCGTCGACAACAACGGGCCGATCCTCGATTCGCTGACGCTCGTCGAAGACACCGGCGGCCAGTACATCCACATCCCCGCCCCGGGCACGACCGCGTTCTTCAATCCCGCGGGCGCGGGAACGATCCGCGTAGACGTCGCCGCACACGACGACGGATCCGGGATCGCGCACGTCGCGTATCCGAGCTTCTTCTCACCAACCCCGTGGAGCGCCGGCGGCAACGACACCACCTCCGCATACCAGCAGCCGTACGCATGGACGACGCATGCCCCCGGCACCGCCAACCCGGGCGCGCGCACGCTGCAGATCGTCGACGTGGCCGGCAACTCCTCCAACGCCAACTTCTCGATCGTCGAGGACTCCGCCGCGCCGACAGCCGTCTCGGTCGACACCACCCCACAGGTTCGCAGCACCGCCGGTACCAACGTGACGTTCACCAACGGCAGCGACGGCAGCGGCTCGGGCGTCGCGAGCCGCTGGCTGCAGCGATCGCAGACCACCTATTCCAACGGTGCCTGCAACAACCTCACGTGGACCGCGCCCGCGAACGTCGGCACCGTCAACCCGACCTCGCCCTTCAACGACACGACGATCTCGCACGGGCTCTGCTACCGCTACCAGTTCGTCGTCACCGACAACGTCGGCAACGTCACCACCGTCTCCGACACGGACGAGGTTCGCATGGACACCGCCCGACCGGGCGGCACGATCTCCCCGGTCGCCGATCCAGCGAGCGGCAACGTGACGATCACCGGCGACGCGAACGACCTGCACTCCCAGGTCACGTCCGTCTCCATCAGCCACAGCGGCGGCCCGACCGCCGGCGCCGTGATCTGCCCCAACCCGTCGCTCACGCCGGCCGCGCCGACCTCGTCCGGAACCTGGTCGTGCGTGTGGAACACCGTCGGCCTCGGCATCGCCGACGGCACCTACACGCTGACGCTCGTCGTCACGGACGTGGCCGGCAACACGAACCTCGTCCCGATCACCCGCACCGTGACGATCGACAACGATCCGCCGCTCGTGGCATTCGACGGCTTCACCACAGGCACGAACCCGCAGTTCCAGTACTGGACCGGCACGCTCACCGACCCGCTCTTCTACAACCCCGCCTCGACCGGGTCCTTCGGCGTGCGCGTCAAGGTCACCGACAACGGGTCGGGCCCGTCGCACGCCTCCTTCAACGATCCCGACGGCGGCGCTGCCCCATGGAGCCTCGCGAACGGAACCGTCGGTCCGGCAGCGCCTCCCGGCACCGTCACGTACGAGGACCAGTTCACGTGGACGAGCGGTGCAACCGAGCCGGGCCTGCAGTCGATCACCGGCTTCGACGTCGCCGGCGGCTTCGCCACCGACTCGTTCACGATCCTCGCAGACGCCGCCATCCCCACATCGCTCGGACTGACCTACACCTCGCAGACCACCAAGAACGCCACGGTGAGCGTGCCGTACTCGGTCGGCACCGACGGCACCGGCTCGGGCATCGGGTCCTGGCGCATCTGGCGCAGCCAGACCAACTTCAGCGGCGGCGCCTGCAACGCGGGCGCCTGGACGGGCTTCGCCGCACAGGGCACGACGAGCCCGGCCAACCCGTACGTCGACGCCACCACCGCGCACGGCTTCTGCTACCGCTACGAGCTGCGCGTCACCGACCGCGTCGGAAACGTCGCGACCCTGACCGGAACCAACGAGAAGCGCATCGATCGCTTCGCACCGATCGGCGCGATCGTCGGCGGCCCCACCGCACCGATCAGCGGCGACATCGACCTGGACTGGACGAGCTCCGACGGCGAGTCCGGCGTGCAGAGCGTCGCCCTGAGCTGGGAGAACCTCGGCGACCTCACCACGGGCCCGATCTGCGCGTCGCAGCCCGCGGCCGGCACCTGCAACTGGGCAGCCGGCGCACTGCCGGAGGGCGACTACCGCATCCACGGTACCGTGCTCGACCTGGCAGGCAACACCGGCACGTTCTTCTACGACGTGTCAGTCGACAACACGCCACCCGACGTCGACTTCCTCGACTTCATCCCGGGCGCGAGCCCCGGTTCGCAGTTCTGGGCAGGCGGCCTGACCGACCCGCTCTACTACAACCCGAACGTCGCGACGGGTGACTTCACCGTGCGCTTCACCGCGACCGATGGCGGCAGCGGCATGGACCGCATCGAGCTGCCGTCGTTCGGCGCCGGCTGGACCGCCGGCGGCGACGCGGTCCCCGGCGCGGTACCGCTCTACGGCTACACCTACGGCTGGACGAGCACCACCCCGACGACCCCGGGTGCGCAGCTCGCCACGGCGTACGACATCGCCGGCGCGAACGCCCAGGCGGGCTTCAGCGTGCTGCCCGACGGATCAGCTCCGACCGGCCTGTCGATCTCGAGCCCCGTGCCGATCCAGACGACCGGGGCCTATCCCGTGACGTTCGGCATCGGCAGCGACATCGGTTCGCAGGTCGGATCGTGGTTCATCGAGCGACGCAGCACGACGTACTCCGGCAATGCCTGCGACACGCCCGGATATGGGTCGTGGACACAGATCAGCTCCCTCACGCCGCCGTGGCCGACGACCCCGTTCTCCGACACCACCGCGCTCGACGGTCGCTGCTACCAGTACCGCCTCACCGTTCGCGACAACGTCGGCAACGGCACGACGCTCGCCGCGACGCAGTCGACCCGTGTCGATCGCACCATTCCCAACGGCAGCTTCACCGCACCCAACGCCATGGCGCAGGTCGGCGGCAACGCCGTCGTCGTGCAGGGCACCGCAGCCGACGCCGCCAGCGGGGTCCAGTACGTCAACGTGACGTGGACGGGGCCGGGACCGGGACCGACGAGCGGCAACGTCTGCCTCAACAAGGTGCTCGACAACCCCAACGGTCCGGGCACGTGGGGCTGCACGTGGGATACGACGACCGGCATCGCGGACGGCATCTACACGCTGCGCCTGCAGGTCGTCGACAATGCCGGCCTCACGAGCGCGATCGTGACGCGCCAGGTGATCGTCGACAACCTCGCCCCCACCGTCGAGTTCGACTCGTTCACCGAGGCGTCCGGCGGCCAGTACCTGTACTGGGACGGCGTCGCGGGCAACTCCACGATCTACGTCAACACGGCGCAGCTGTCGGGCTTCAACGCGTTCTTCACGATCACCGATGGCGGAACCGGCTCCGATCGCATCGTGTTCCCCGCGCTCGGCGCGAACTGGGACCCGATCGCCGCGACGACGGTGAACGCGTCCCCCGCCGGCCAGACCACCCCGGTGACCCTGTCCACGCTGTACTCGATCTCCGCGACCCCGGGCTCCAACCCAGGCACCGCGACGGTGGTCGGCTACGACGTGGCCGGCAACTCGGCGACCGACGACTTCACCGTCGTGCCCGACACGACCGCGCCCAACAGCGGCTCCCTGCTCGTGCCGAACGTCACGACCAAGGCCGCGAGCGTGACCATCACCAGCAGCGACAGCCTCGATTCCGGATCGGGCGTCGCCACGCGCGTGCTGCAGCGCCGCGAGGGCACCTACTCCGCCGGTTCGTGCGCCGCGCCGATCGGCACCGACCCGCTGCTGCCCGCCGGCTGGACCGACCTCACGACGAGCCCGGGCTCGAGCTATGTCGACGGCGGCGCCGGCCTGCAGAGCGGACGCTGCTACGAGTACCGACTTCGCGTGACCGACAACGTCGGCAACGTCCAGACGATCACTCACGGCGGCGTCGTCAAGGTCGATCGCCAGAACCCGCTCGGCTCGATCGCGGCGTCGCCGGCCAGCCCCTTCAGCGGCAGCGTCGTCATCAGCGGCACCGTCTCCGACGCGCTGAGCGGCCCGGACCGCGTCGAGGTGACCTGGTTCAACACCACGACACTGGCGACGGGCACCGTCTGCGCGAACCCGACGATCTCCGCCGGCACGTGGAGCTGCCCCGCCTGGAACACCGCCGCGCCCGGCATCGTCGACGGCACCTACGAGCTGCGCCTGACCGCGTGGGACGTCGCGACGAACTCCTTCCTCGTCGACACCCGCATCGTGACGATCGACAATTATCCGCCGGTCGTCGAGTTTGATCACTTCACCGAGCTCAGCGGCTTCGGCTACCAGCACGTCAATCCGGCCGACGATACCCAGCTGTTCATCAACCCCACGCAGGGCGGACGCTTCGAAGTGGTGTACCACGCCGAGGACGGCGGCACCGGCATGGACCGCGTCGACTTCCCTGCGCTCGGTGCGAACTGGACGCCCGGCACCGTGCAGTCCGACATCACGAGCGCCGGTCCCGCGTGGATGTGGGAAGCGCAGTACGACTGGACGGCGGGCGCCGGCGCGGGCATCTTCAACGCCATCGGCTATGACGACGCCGGCAACTCCGCGAGCGACCAGTTCGAGATCATCACCGATGGCGACGTCCCCACCGGCGGTTCGCTCAGCGTACCTCCGAGCACGATCGTCTCGAGCGGCGGCGTGTCGATCTCGTTCACCTCGAGCAGCGATGGATCCGGTTCGGGCGTCGCATCCGCACAGCTGCAGTATCGAAGCGGACCGTACGCCAACGGCACCTGCGAGACGAACTACGGACTGTGGTCGGGCTGGAACAACATCGGGCCGAGCGCCCCGACGACCCCGTCGCCCTACGTCCACTCGCCGCTCGCAGGACCGCTCTGCTACGAGTACCGCAGGGTCGTGACCGACAACGTGGGCAACGAGCAGCAGGTGACGTCGGCGACCCAGGTGAAGGCCGACTCGACCGCCCCGGGCGGATCGTTCACCGTGCCGGCCGCCGGTGCGACCGTCGGCGGCTCCAGCGTGACCGTCAGCGGCACCGCCAGCGATGCCCACAGCGGCGTGAACCGCGTCGAGGTCACGTGGGCGGGCCCCGCCGGACCCGGTTCCACGACCGGCACCGTGTGCCTGTCGCCGACCCTGTCGCCGCCCCCTGGCGTGCGCACGTGGACGTGCCCGTGGAACGCAGCCGGTCTGGCCCAGGGTTCCTACACCCTGACGATGACGGTCTTCGACAACGCGACGCCGGCCAACACCTTCTCGGTGCCGCTGACGGTGACGGTGGACAACGATCCTCCGACGCTGACGTTCCTCGACTTCCAGGAGCAGCTCGGCAACGCCTTCTCGCACCCCGACATCCCGAACGCGCGCCTGTACGTGAACCCGGCCAGCACCGGCCAGGTCCGCGTGCGCTTCAACGCGTCCGACCCCGGCACCGGCGTGGCGAACGTCGGCTTCCCCGACATCGGTGGCGGCTGGTCGCCGGCCGGTGGGGCGGGCACGCTCGGCACGGCTCCGACCTACTCGTTCGTGTACGACTGGACGAACCCGGTCACCGGCACCGGGCTCAAGTCGGTTTCGGCGGTCGACGCATCCGGCAACTCCACGACCGCGAACTTCGAGGTCGAGCTCGATTCGACGGCGCCCGTCGGAGGCTCGCTCGCGTACACGCATCAGATCACACGCGCGGACGCGGGCATTCCGGTCACGATCACGCTGGCGACCGACAACCAGGCCGGTCCGGGCGCGGTGCTGCTGCAGCGCCGCCAGACCGCCTACGCCGCGAACGCGTGCGACACGCTCAGCTGGTCGCCGTTCGCCACGATCGCCACGGATCCCGGCACGTCGTACAACGACACCGCGATCGCCAACGGCACCTGCTACCAGTACCAGGTCGTGTTCACCGACCGCGTGAGCAACACCGTGACCGCCGGCAACGGCACGAACACCGTCCGCATCGACCGCACGTCGCCGAGCGGTGCGTTCACGCTGCCGGCCTCCGGAGCGACGATCGGCGGCACCGTGAGCGTGGAGGGCGGCTCGAGCGACACCCACAGCGGCGTGCAGAGCGTCGACGTGACGTGGACCGGCCCCGGCGCCACGAGCGGCACGATCTGCAGCGGCGCGGTGCCGACCGACCCCTGGGCGTGCCCGTGGGTGACGCCCGCCACCGACGGCCCCTACGTGCTGACGCTCACCGTCACCGACCGGGCCGGCAACTCGGTGTCGGTGACGCGCAACGTCGTCGTCGACAACGTCGCCCCGTCGGTGACGTTCCTGTCCTACGTCGAGGGCGTGGGTGGCAGCTACCAGCAGGTCGACGGCACCCAGCCGAACAAGCTCTGGTTCAACCCGAACCAGGCCGGAACCTTCACGCTCAACATCACCGCCACCGACGGCGGCTCGCTCATGGACCGGGTCGACTTCCCGACGCTCGGCACGAACTGGAACCCCGGCGTCGTCACGCAGAACAACACGCCGTCCGGATCGACGTACTCGGTCCTGTACGACTGGACCAGCGGCGCCACGAGCCCGGGGCCGCGCACGGTGACCGGCTTCGACAACGCCGGCAACTCCTCCACCGCCGGCTTCGAGATCGAGGCGGACGCTGCAGCTCCGGTCGGCGGCTCGATCACCGTCCCGAACGTCATCACGAGCGGCTCGACCGTCGACATTCCGTATACCGCGAGCAGCGACACCGCATCGCTCGTCGCAAGCGGCCAGTTCCAGCGCCGCCAGGCGGTGTACGCCAACGGCGTCTGCCCCGATCCGGGCACGGCGCCCGCCTCCTGGAGCGCGTGGGCCAACGTCGGCGTCAACCTCGTCGCGACCGGCACGTTCACGGACACGGGCCTCGTCAGCGGGTTCTGCTACACCTACCAGCGCATCGTCACCGACAACGTCGGCAACCAGCTCGTGCTCGGCAGCACCAACCAGGTGAAGGTCGACGCGGGCTCGCCCAACGGCGATTTCACCGCGCCCCTCAACGGCGCGCAGGTCGGTGGCTCGAACGTCCCGGTCACCGGCTGGGCGAGCGACGGCATCAGCGGCGTCAACCACGTCGAGGTCACCTTCAACCGCCCCGGCGCCGGCAGCGGCCCCGCCAGCGGCACGATCTGCCCGAGCCCGCCGCTGACGGCTGCGCCCGATCCGCGTACGTTCACGTGCGCGTGGGACACGACCGGCATGGAGGGTGTCTACACGCTCACGCTGCTCGTGTACGACAACGCGTCGCCCGCCAACGTGACGGCGCCGATCACGATCTCGGTCACGGTCGACAACGGCGCGCCGACCGTGAACTGGACGAGCTTCACCGAGCAGACCAACCCGGGTGCGATGCACTCCGACGCGTCCACCGGCAGCAAGATCTACGTCAATCCCGCGAGCGCCGGCAAGTTCCAGGTGCTGTTCACCGCGACCGATGCAGGCACGGGCATGAACCGCATCGACTTCCCCAGCGCCGGCACGGGCTGGAGCGCGGGCGGATCGCACGTCACCACCGGCCCCGCGTTCGTCTTCGACTACGACTGGTCGAGCGGCGCGACGGGCGCCGGCCTGCAGGTCGTCACCGCGGTCGACAACGCGGGCAACTCGAGCACGTCGAGCTTCGAGATCGAGCACGACGTCACCTCGCCGAGCGGTGGATCGATCACCGTCGACAACATCATCACCAATGCGACGAGCACCTCGATCGGCATCGCCCCGGCCACCGATTCGCAGTCGAGGCTCGGTGCGACGCAGGTGTGGCGTAGCAGCACCACGTACGCAGGCGGCGTCTGCAACGCCGGCGCGTGGACGGTCTTCACGCCTGCCAGCCCCACGTTCGCCGGCGCCACGCCGCCCGCGACGTGGAGCGACACGCTGCTCAACGACAACACCTGCTACCGCTACCAGGTGCGCTTCACCGACAACGTCGGCAATGCAGTGACGCGGTCGAGCTCGAGCGAACTGCGCATCGACCAGACGATGCCGACCGGCTCGATCACGACGCCGGCCGTCGACAACACCGCCGTCAGCGACACCATCACGATCGACGGCACGAGCGCCGACGGTCCGAGCGGCGTCCAGACCGTGCTCGTCGAGTTCGTCCAGGGCGCCACCGTCCAGAACGTCTGCACCGCGGTCCCGACCAACCCGTGGTCGTGCCCGTACGACACCAACCTGCTCACGCAGGGCACCTGGACGATCCGCGTGACGATCACCGACCGCGGCGGCAACGCGCTCGTGCTCACGCGCGACGTGGTGGTCGACAACACGCCGCCAGCCGCGACGTTCAAGGACTTCGTCGAGATCAGCGGCGGCACCGGCATGCACTGGACGGGCGCGCCCTCCACGACGCTCTACGTCAACCCGACCGCGTCCGGAACGTTCCGCGTGCGCGCCGATGCCGTCGACACGGCCGGCACCGGCATGGACCGCGTCTCGTTCCCGCTGCCCGGCGCCGGCTTCCCCGCCACGAACTGGATCGGTGGCGGCGACGACACGGCAGGCCCGGCCGTGTGGTTCGGCGAGTACACCTTCACCGGACCCGGCACGCCCGAGCCGGGCAACCAGCTCGCGCAGGCGTACGACCAGGCCGGCAACTTCACGAACGTGCCCTTCCGCGTCGAACTGGACTCGACCACGCCGAGCGGCGGTTCGATCTCGCCGCTCAACACGACGACCGACGCCCTGACCCACTCGATCACCTGGGTGGACGGCTCCGACACGCAGTCGCAGATCGGCTCGCGCCAGTTCCAGCGCCGCACCACGGACTTCGCCAACGGCGCGTGCACGGCAGCCAATTGGACCGTCTTCGCGAACGTCGGTACCACCTCGCCGGCGAATCCGTACGTCGACAACGTCGCGACCGACAACACCTGCTACCAGTACCAGCTGCTGCTCACCGACAACGTGGGCAACGTCCGCACGATCTCCAACACGAACTCGTTCCGCGTCGACCGCGTCGATCCCAGCGGTACGTTCGACGCGCCGGTGGCCTCGCTGTGGAGCGGCGTGGAATCGCTCGCCGGCACCGCGTCGGATGCCACGAGCGGACTGCAGAGCGTCGCGCTGTCGTACCAGGGCCTCGGTCCGGTGGCCAGCTACACCGGCACGATCTCCTGCTCGGGCACGACGGCATGGAACTGCACGTGGGACACGTCGACGCTCGGCGCCGGCAGCGACGGTGACTACGACATCACGATGCTCGTCACCGACAACGCCGGCAACACGTTCTCGGTCGTGCGCAACGTGACGATCGACAACAACCCGCCGGCCACCACGTTCTCCAACTTCGTCGAGGGCGTCAACGGCGCCTACCAGTACGCGACGGGTGTGCCGGCCGCGCCGGTGATGTACTACAACCCCGCGTTCTCGGGCAGCTTCTACGTGCACGTGCGATCCGAGGACAACGGCACGAACGTCGACCGCGTCGACTACCCCGGCTTCGGCGCCGGCTGGACGCCGTCGGCCGGACCGAATGCACAGAACACCTGGTCGGGCGACCGCATCTACTCGCTCGAGTACTCGTGGACTTCGTCGCCGACGAACCCCACTCTGCAGATCGCGACGGCGTGGGACGGCGCCGGCAACTCCTCCACCGCGAGCTGGACCGTCACGCCCGACGCCGTCGGCCCGAGCGGCCAGTCGATCAGCTACTCGAACGGCACGACCGGCACGAACTCCGTCAGCGTCACGTTCAACCCCGGCACCGACGGCCTGTCGGGCCTGGGCACGCATCGCATCCAGCGCGCCGCCCAGCCGTACGTCAACGGCGTCTGCGGCTCGGGCACGCCTCCGGTCCCCGGCGACTACAACAACGTCGGCGCGGCCGGTCAGGCATCACCGTTCAACGACACCGGCCTGGCCAGCTCCACCTGCTACTGGTACCGCGTCGTCAGCACCGACAACGTCGGCAACACGACCGCGCTCGCATCGTCCAACGTCGTGCGCGTCGACGACGTCGCGCCCTGGGGCCAGATCGACGCTTCGCCGGTCGGCCCGGTCAGCGGCAGCGTCACCATCACCGGCCTCGCACTCGACCAGCAGAGCGGAGTCAACCACGTCGACGTGCGCTGGATCGGCCCCTCGCTCGCGAGCGGCACCTTCTGCTCCTCGCCTGGCCTGGTCGACGTCGCGCCAGCGCCGACGAAGTCCTGGAGCTGCCCGTGGAACACCGTCGGCCTCGACGGCGACGGCACGTACACGCTCGAGCTGACGGTGTACGACAACTCGAATCCCGCCAACACCTACGTCACCACGCGCACGATCGTCGTCGACAACCTGCCCCCGACCGCGGGCACGCTGCGCTGGGAGCCGCAGACCGGGCTCAACTGGCAGTACGTGACGGGCAGTGACCTGTACTTCAACCCGACCCAGGCGGGCACCGTCAAGGC